>JBBIRN010000221.1:0-3904 GCA_037441785.1 Candidatus Aminicenantota bacterium
TTCCGGGTTTGATGATTAAAACCCAGCCTTTTCCTGGCTCCACAGGAATGGCTTCACCTGGCTGAAAACGGCGAGCCGGCTGGAAATTTTCTACAGCCGGTGCTTCTATGACTGCGTTTTTCGGGTCCAATCCTAACTTTTTCCAGTCAATCACCAGCTGGCAATTCTCAGTCTTTTTTGACCAGCTGGCCAGAGCTATTAATGTAGCGTCTTTTCTAACGTAAGCTGTGGCCAGAATGTCATCGCGGCCTGTTTTAACCGGACAGGAAGAGGTCCAGAAGCCGAACATCTGTGCCTCAGTCAGGCCAAATTCATCCCAGATTTTCCAGAGGGGCCGCGGGTCTCCGGACCAGGGCAGCCGGGCTGTCATGCCGAAAACCATTCCCCGCCAGGGATTACCGCCTTTTTCCAGCATTTCACCCATCAGGCCAAAGGGAATGCCGGACATTTCCACCAACCAGTAATCTGGCGGGCTGTTGTAGTC
Organism: Candidatus Aminicenantota bacterium; assembly: GCA_037441785.1. Classification (GTDB taxonomy): domain Bacteria; phylum Acidobacteriota; class Aminicenantia; order Aminicenantales; family Saccharicenantaceae; genus Saccharicenans. The sequence continues at coordinate 485 of JBBIRN010000221.1, forward strand.
AAAATATTCTCCAAACCACAGGCGGTCGAGGTAGGGAAAATGCTCCAGATAAAGGTTGGCACTGGAGGCGTAGCCATCTCGCGGGTTGTACTGGTTGGCAGAATGAAGGTCAATCAAAGAGCCGGGCCGGTATTTTTCCAGAACTTTCCTGATACGTTTCATGGTCACCCGGTCAAAAGCCACATCATCTATGTAGAGGCCATCAAGGCCCACGTGACGGCAGAGCCAGGCCAGGCCTTCCACGTAGTAGTTATGCCAGCGGGACATGCCGCTGTTGATGACAGCGGCATCCTTGAGTTCTGGCACAAACCAGCCCGCAATGTAGTTGGAACGCAAATGTTCCTGTAGCCAGGAGTAACCGCCGCCCGGGCCGTCGGTAAAGATTTCGTTTCCCAGGCTTTTCAGCACAAAAAGCTCAGCCGCCCGGTTGCTCAGCTCCCGGATGGTGTAATAAATCTTGACCTTGAGGCCGTGCTGGTGGGCTTCCTCTATGTAAGCTTTCATTTTTTCCGGTCTGAGAAACGGGTAATTGATGTAAGGGTTTATTTCATTGGCATGGTGAACATTTATGACGTTGGCACCTGTGGCCGCAATTTCTTCAACTGGTTTATAAGCATGGTAGTAACGTTCTGAAAAATGTTTTCCCGGGTTGATGGGTTTGAATGGTGTGAGCAGCAGGTTAAGATCAAAATGCAAGGTCTGGCCAGCTTTGATTTTCCGGGCTCCGCTGGCGGCCGTGAACACCACCATTTTTTCTTTTTTGTTTTTCTTGAATTCTTCCCGGACTGAAACCCAGCCTTTTCCTTCGTTCCACCAGGAAGGAGGCAGGTTGAGTGGTTTGAGCTGGTAGAAATTGGTGTTCAGCGGCCGGGAATAATTTTCGGCTCTAAGCTGAACCTGCAAACCGGCGTTAACATTACCAAGCCAGAGGGCATCCTGGTTTTTCTCTTTATTCCAGGTCCAGGAAAAGCTGGCTGGCCTTCTGCCACCTTTAAAGCCCAGTCCCATCATGTAGGAGGCGGCTTCATCGCGCAGGGCAAAGCTCAGCCTGATGTCGTCAACTTCCGCTTCTTCCGCGGCGGTAAGGGCTACCCGGATTTCTACAAAACCATCAAATTCCATCCGGCCTTCAACTTTCATCTTAAGTTTAAGAGAAGAAATTTCATTTTCTGCTATCCAGCTCACCGCTCCCGGGCTCATACTGGTGAACTGGAAGGATTTGTTCCGCAGCTCCTGGCTGAGCCCGGAGAAGTTTCGGACCACCAGTTGAAAAGGTGACTCCAGAAGAGGAAATGGCTGCGGGCCAATGGAAGTCATCTCTTCGGTGAAATAACTTTCAATTTTTTCCGGCAGGCCGGTTTTAGAAAGAGTAAGCGCCCGGCCGAGACAGCGAATGGTTCGACCTTTAACTTCAAGCGGCTTAAAAGGTCTGACCACTTCCTCGTCCATGGCTAGCAGAGAATTCAGCCAGCGCAGCCGGGAAAGTCTCCAGAGTTCAGAATCTCCAGCTTCGTCTATTATTTGAGGCGTGACTTTAAGGGTAATTTTTATTTTTTGGGGTGGCACGTTCTCGGCTGAAATTTCCGCCTCTCCAGTATAATCGCCGGTTGGCACATCCTGGGGCACCTGAACTCCGCACCACAGCGGTCCCACTTTGCCTTTTTCCACGGAAACTTCTTTCCGGAAATATTTTCCCTCCCAGCTTATACCTTCAGTGTTAAAGCAGGTAGCCAGTTCAGCTTTTATCCGGCTGCTGGAGGCCGTGTTGGTTAAGTCACTGAATTTTATGTTTACCTTATCTAATTTCTGGCGGTGTGCAAAAACTGGAAGCTGAAAAGCATAGTATTCGCCCCGGTCGGCCTGGCCGGTAAAAGAAGTCTCGGGCCCTCTTTCCACCCAGCGCTGCGGCAGGAAATCTGCCAGGCGGACGGGAAATCGCCGGTCTTCAGGAAAAACCAGGAAAGGCTTGTCCTGGTGGGCGTCTATAATTTTCTGAACTTCAGCCGCCGTGGCTATGACTTCCATGGGGTAAAAACTGCTGAATTCATCCACGCTTTCCATAGCCACCACTTCGGCCCGGGGGAAAGCATCGGGGTTAAAAGAAGAGCTGACTTGATTAAGGCCATTGCGCAGCAGCCAGCCTGGTTCGGCCTGGTAATCAGCCGGCAGGTAAGTAACTTCGGGGTAGTTTTTTCCCTCTAATTTGTAAGGCAAGTAATAAAAATAATATTCTGCGGGCGCTTCAGGAGCCTGGAAGAGAAAGTCTCCATATTCATTATTAACGTTCAGCGGAAAAACGTTTTTGACCTCTTGGTGTTCTTTTCCGGCCAAGACCAGGACTCTTTTTTTCTCGGGCGAGGGGTCAGGTCTGCGCCAGGGAATCCGGACAAAGACCGCATCAGCTTTTTGCCTGACCATGACCACGGCCCGGTGGTTGCCCAGCCCGGAATCAGGGTCCCAGCTGGCCACTCTGAATGGCGGCACAGCCAGGTTGCTGGTTGTATCTGGGGAGGAGGTGGAATTTCTGTCCGCGGCCAAGCCCTGGCGGCCGGTGAGAAGAAGACTGGCTAACAGCAAAAGGCTCATTATCCCGGGAAGAAAACCTGTTCGGGCCTTTGAGCGTTGTTTTTTGGCTCTTAACGGTAGCCTGGAGAAAAAGAAAAACTTGAGATGCTTCATGTTAAAACCTCTGGTCCTGTTTCACTCCAAAATTTATCACACCGGCTGTCTTTTTAACAGAGAGAACTACAGAAGGGTTTAAATTCCTGACCACCCCAGGCAGGTGTTTGACCATGGTGCGCGGCGATGAGGTAGATAATTATCCTGGCCGTTTCTTAATTAAGGGCGAATTTAATAGGTTTCGTTATTAAGAAAAAAATTAAAAATTAGTTTAAGCTCAGCCAGGACATTATTAGCTCTGCGCACTATGGTTAACAGCTAAGGCTTCCTCAAGTTTTTTCGGCCAGGGATTTAATCCGGCTGGCAAAATTGATTATTTCTTCAGGCTGCCAGCGGGAAGCAGACTCCCTGGCGCCGATGAAATTTTTCAGGATGAAGCGTTCTATGAAATTTAATTTTTCCAGGTTGAACTCGCCGCCCAGGATAGCCTTTTCCCTGGCTGCTGCCTTCAGAGTCTCGGGAAAAGCCTGGTTGAACTGTTGCTCGGCTTTTTGACCTTCGTACATGCAGGTGATGAAAAGAGCCAGTTTTTTGGCCAGCAGCTTTTCCTGGTTTTTGCGGCAGAATTTTCTGACAGCCGGGTGAATTTTACCAGCATGAATTGGCCCACCGACCACCACCAGCTCAAACCCGTCCAGCGAGGGCCAGGGATCCTTCTTCAGGTTACACAGCGCTGCGCCTGGAAGATGCTCGGCCATCAGCTTAACTGTTTTTTCGGTGGAGCCGTAATAGGTGGCATAA
>JBBIRN010000222.1:0-3876 GCA_037441785.1 Candidatus Aminicenantota bacterium
CACCTTAACTTTTCTTGAGGCCCAAAACTTTCTCCAGAGCCTGGGTGAAAGGCAAAACTACCGCAGTAAGAGAATTTCTTCTTTTGACCCCACTGGCGGAAACCGTGACGCTCTGACCATCGCTCCCGGGCAAACTGCGGTTCTGGCTGAAATTAAAGGCCCGGCGGCTATTCATCACATATGGATGACTGTAGCCGCTGAACCTTTCTATGGCCGCAAGCTGATCCTCAGGATTTACTGGGATGGCGAAGACACCCCTTCGGTGGAAGCCCCGCTGGGCGACTTTTTCGCTGTGGGCCACGGACTGAACCGAAACCTGGTTTCCATCCCCATAGTTCGCTCATCCGAAGGCCGGGCTCTCAACTGCTACTGGTACATGCCCTTTCGCTGGTCCGCCAGGATAACGATAACTAATGAAGGAAGCCGACCGGTAGGCTCGTTTTACTACCACATTGACTACCGGGAGCTTGACGACCTGCCTCCCGACGCTCCCTATTTTCATGCTCAGTACCGACAGGAAACGCCCTGTGAACCTGGCCGCAATTACCTGATTCTTGAGGCTGTGGGAAAGGGGCATTACGTTGGCTGCAACCTGAGCGTCCTGCAGCAGGCCATGGGCTGGTGGGGTGAAGGCGATGATATGATTTACGTGGACGGCGAAGAAACTCCTTCTCTTCACGGCACCGGTAGTGAAGATTATTTTTCCGATGCCTGGGGCATGCGAGAAGGCCAGAACCTTTATTACGGCTGCCCGCTTCAGGAAGAAGATTTCCAGATGGGCGCCAAGGCTACGGTCTTCCGTTTTCACCTGCCTGACCCTATTCCCTTTTCTAAATCTATAAGGGTAACCATAGAGCATGGTCATGCCAACGACCGTTCTGATTATTACAGTTCAGTGGCTTACTGGTATCAAACCGAGCCACACCAACCATTCCCCCCTCTACCTTCGGTGGAAAAGCGTTTGCCTTATGCTCTGGAAACCACAGATAATTTCTCATTGCCAGCCTGGATTAAACTGGATAATGGCCAGCCAGAAGAGACGACCTTTTTTGACCGGGTAAACAGCCTGAAAATTTCCGGCCCTCAATTAACTCACTTTCTCACTCCTTTTTACGAACAGACTGGCCAGAGGTATCCGGTGATTAACACAGAAAATGCCTCACCCGGCACAAAGTTAAAGTTAAAGGTTAAAGCTGGCTGGGCAGATACCTACGACCTGAAGATTTATTTTCTCAAGGGTCCGGCAGCCGGAAACTGGGCCATTCTTCAAAAAAAACCTGAACCCGTAGAACCAAAAAAGGAAACAGCCGCGGATGAAAGCAAAAATGAAAATAAAGGAGAAAAAGAAACAAAGCCAGAAAAAGGCCAGGAAACTCCGCCGCTTCAGCCAGCCGCACCAGAATTCATCAACCTTGGAGCCATCAGCGGTTATGCGCCTGACCTGATGATTGATTCTATTACCGTCAAAAACCTGGAGCTTTCCGAGGAAGAAACAGAACTGCTCCTGGAAGCCCTGGCCAAAGACCCGAAGTCAACTGGTTATAACCTCGGTCTGGTGGGGATTAATTTAGTACCAAGCCAGCAAAACTTTGCTCTTGACTGGTACCTGATTGGACCCTTTGAAGCACCGGAAATGAGTTATCTCTCCGTTCCTTACCCACCCGAGCAGGAAACGGCTCTTAACAAAAGTTACCCCGGGAAAAACAACCAGGCCGTGTCTTGGAAGCAGGTAAAAGCCAGCCCTTCAGGTTATGTGCCTCTCAACCAGTTACTCCAACCCAACGAAAAAGCAGTGGCTTATGGCCTGACCTATCTTTTCTCCCCCGAAGAAAGGGATGTTCTGCTTCTTTTAGGCAGTGATGACGGCGTAAAGCTGTGGGTAAACGACGCTCTGGTGCACACCAACCCTACCTACCGTGGTGCTTATCCCGACCAGGATAAAATAAGAGTGCACCTTAAAGCCGGCTGGAACAAAATTCTGATTAAAGTTTTGCAGGGTGCTGGCGGCTGGGGTTATTACCTCAGAATTCCTGACCCTAAAAAAGAATACCGCTGGAGTGCCCGGCCAGCCAGATAGTTATACTGACTTTAAAAGTTCATCGGCCTTGTTTTTAATTATTTCCAGGGCCTGACGCACGTGTCTTTCTTCTGTGGTGCGCTGCCCGACCACCAGACGCAGAGTATATTTCCCGTTGAGCGTAGTGTGAGTTAAAAACACCCGGCCGGTGTCGTTAATGGCCTCCAGTAATCTCTGGTTAAGAGCATTAAGTTGTTCCTCCGAGCGGCCATCGTTTAACCTGAAGCAGACCAGACTGAAATAAACCGGAGCCATAATCTCAAACCTTTTATCCTGCTGCAGCTCATCCCGGAACAATTCTGCCAGGTGGATGTGCTTGCGGATTATTTTCTTTATACCCTCCACCCCATAATCCCTGATGACGAACCATAGCTTAAGCGCCCGGAAGCGACGGCCAAGCTGGATGCCCCAATCGCGGAAGTTTTTGACCACGGCGTCAACTCCGGTTTTCAGGTATTCGGGATGAATTTCAAAGGTTCTGGTCAGAAGCTGCGGTTCGCGGATGAAAAAGGCCGAGCAATCAAAATTGGTCAGCATCCATTTATGCGGGTTAAAAACCAGAGAATCTGCCTGTTCAGCACCCTCCAGAGCCCAGCGTTTTTCAGGAAGAATGGCCGCCGTACCCGCATAGGCAGCATCCACGTGAAGCCAGAGGTCATACTTCCGGCAGATTTCGCCAATCGGCTTCAGGGGGTCCACCGCGCCAGATGAAGTGGTGCCGACCGTGGCCACCACACAGGCTGGCTTATAACCGGCCTTTAAATCTGCTCCAACGGCTTTTTCCAGTTCACCCGGGATCATGGCAAATTCTTCATCAACCGGAATGTAGACCAGGTTTTTCCTCCCGAAGCCAGCAATTTTTACTCCCTTTTCCACGCTGGAATGGGCCTCCCGGCTGGCATAAACCCGCAAAACGCCCGAAAATCCGCTTTCGTTAACGGTCTGGCCGGTAGCTTTTTCCCTGGCAGCCAGAAGAGCGCAGAGAGTAGCGGTGGAAGCCGTGTCCTGAATGACGCCGGCAAACCCTTCTGGCAGGCCAATCATCTGGCGCAGCCAGTCCATAACCACTTCTTCAAGCTCCGTGGCCGCCGGTGAGGTCTGCCAGACCATGCCCTGAGTCCCCAGGCCAGCCGAGAGCAGCTCTCCCAGAATAGACGCTGGGCTGTTGTTGGAAGGAAAGTAGGCAAACCAACCTGGATGTTGCCAGTGGGTCAGACCGGGCACGATGATTTTCTCAAAATCTTCCATTATCTGGTCCATGCTTTCCGGATGAAGCGGGGGAGAAGAAGGAAGCTTGGCTTTTATCTCCCCTGGCTTAACCGTGGATTTTACCGGGTAATTTTCCACCTTTTCCAGATAATCTGCTATCCAATCAACCAGTTGATAGCCGTATTTTCTGAATTCTTCCTTTTTCATGGCTCAGACCTCCAGATTTAAGGCCATTCTTTTCCAATTTAAACCATTTCCTGGCCATTTTTAAGCCTTACACCTGAATTTTAATACTTATTAGCCCCTTTTTAAAAGAGTTTTCGCCAGAAATGCGTTGATAAAACCGCTTTCGCTTGATTATCTCTTTTAATAAACAAGAATTATTCAGCGAAAGTAAAAAAATCCCAAATTTTTCTTGACCTGAATGTAAAATTATGGTATAATTATTTTGTTGTTGGCAAGGGGAAAAAATTAAAAATCAGCAAAAAATATTTTTATCCTCACAATTATTTTCAAATTTTTTTAAAAGCAACCAATTTTTATGCCGGGCGTTATTAATCATTGAGGCCAGCAAGATGAGCAAAGAAATT
>JBBIRN010000223.1:0-3860 GCA_037441785.1 Candidatus Aminicenantota bacterium
GTGGTTCTGCCACAAAAAGGTGTGATTTAAGCAATATCCCACTGAAGAAGAGCTGGCCTCTACAGGTCAGCTCTTCTTCTTTTTTTTTTAAAAAGCATAGTCTCAAAGGTCCAGAAAACGTTCTTTCCGTCTTAAATAAATCATAATTTTTACTGGAAAGCTCAAGGTTAAAAAAGGACTTGTCCCTGTAATTTTCAAACTAAAAAATACTGGAGAGCCAGCTCCTATGGCTCCAGGCCTTCATCCAGCAGATGTACTTCCGCACGCGAATTATGATCTTTACCGCCTTGAAGCACAGGTAGAAGGAAAAGGCTGGCAGATAAAGCTCCCAAACGCACTGGCCGCCGTTCCTTTTGGGAAGGAAAAAGAAATAATGGTTTGCTTGCTCCCCTGGAACACCTACTCAAAGAAAGCTGCTCCAACCCTTAAAGCAGTTTCAGAAAGTAAACCGGAAGCCCAGGACCCGGCAGCCTGAAACTTCTTCTCTGAGTGAGTCCCGGCCGGAATTTAAAAATTACCCTAAAAACGATTGTAGAAGATACACCTGATATGGTTACCTAAGCTGAGGAATAAAGGCTTTATCAGGGAATAAAAAAAATGGTGGAGCTGACCGGGCTCGAACCGGCGACCCCGTGACTGCCAGTCACGTACTCTCCCAACTGAGCTACAGCCCCACGTGCCTTAACATAATACAAAAAACCCTTAAATCCGTCAAGACGAGCCTGCGAATTATGCTGGTTAGAAATAACAACAGAGATTACCTGCTCCGAAAAATGACCAGGACCTTCTTCATTTTTAGCAGGTGGCCAGCGAGTGGATGTTTGTTGAGGAACTTAATTTGGCTAATTTTTCTGGCTCATCCGGCCATATCGTGGGCAAGAATGAGAGATGCCTGGTTCCTTAAACCTAATTTGAATCTTGATTTGAATCTTGGCCAAGTCCTCGAAAATGAAGCCAATTGAAGAAATATCAACAAAATACAGAACATTCCTCACCGACCATCTTTAAAACCTTCATCGTTGAGTCCTCTGTTCGCTCATTGAAAATGATGATTCTCCGAGTTTACCCATTTAAAAGTCGGAAGGACCATTTTTCTTAGCTGTGCAGCCCGCCCAGCTCATCCAAGCTGACTAATGGCCAGCCTCTCCAAACCACCAGACAAATAATTTTATCACCCAAGTGGCATCAGCCAGATAATAAATTTAAATGCCAAAAGAGCTATTTTTTTTATTTATTCTTGGTGAACAATTTGATAAATATTAAATATGTTCAATGATACGACTAAATCCGTGAACCTGGAGGAATAAAAATGAGCTTAAACACTAAAACTGCGAGCATATCTTCAGCGAACAACAGGGCTTTTGACCTGATTAAAAGCAAGAAAACCGGCAACCTGACCGGAAAAACAAGGGCTAAATTAACTTCTGCTGGCCACGCACCGGCGCGACAGCTATTAAACATTCTCTTCCTCCTGGTGATATTCTCCGTTGCTTTCCTGAGCTCATCTTCCTACTGCTTCAGCTGGCCGGCTGCTGACGAGTCCGCCACCGTCCAGACCCCTGGCCCGGCTGCTCCCTATGACCTGAGGGTTGAGTACCTCACCAACCCTCTGGGGGTTGATGTCCAGAAACCGCGGTTTTTTTGGAAAAACAGTCATTCTGAACGCGGCCAGAAACAAACTGCTTATGAGCTCATAGTTTCCACTTCCCCCACAGCAGAAAAAGGAGATATGTGGGAGACCGGAAAAGTTAATTCTGACTCTTCTATTCAAATTGTCTATGAAGGTAAGGCACTCCAGAGCAACCAGACCTACTACTGGAAGGTGCGCATCTGGGATGAACAGGGCCGGGTCAGCCCCTGGAGCCAGGTGGCTCGCTTTGATACCGGTCTTCTTTCCCCCTCTGACTGGAAAGGAGAATGGATTAGTGGCGATAACCTTCTCCGAAAGGAATTTGAGCTTCCTTCCTCCCCCCGCCGAGCTAGAGTTTTTATCTCCGGCCTGGGGTATTATGAACTCAGAATAAACGGCCGCAAAGTGGGTGACCATGTTCTGGACCCGGGCTGGACAACCTTCTCCAAACGGGCTTTTTATGTCACCTATGAGGTCACCCGAGCTCTCCGGAAGGGCCGAAATGCTCTGGCCGTGATGCTCGGCCAGGGCTGGTACAAAGACCGCGCCCTGATGCTGCAGCTCTACGTAGAAGGCGATGACGGCAACTTGACGGAAATTCACTCTGATACTTCCTGGAAAACAGCTCGTGGACCTATTCTGGAAGACAGCGTTTACCATGGAGAAACCTATGACGCCCGCCTGGAACAACCCGGTTGGGACCAGCCAGGTTTTGAGGAAAAAGACTGGAAACCGGCCCAGAAGGCTAAAACTCCAGGCGGTGTTCTCTCGGCTCAGCTTATGCCAGCGATTAAGGTAGTAGATACCATCGTGCCTCTGACCATGACCAACCCGGCCCCTGGCGTTTATGTCTTTGATTTAGGCCAGAACATCAGCGGCTGGGCTCAGCTCCGGGTTCGCGGTCCCCGTGGGGCCGAGGTCCGGCTGCGCTTTGCTGAGCTTCTTTACGACAATGGAATGATTAACCAGGAAAACCTGCGCTCGGCCCGGGCCGAGGACCACTACATCTTAAAAGGCGAAGGCGAGGAAATCTGGGAACCAAGATTTACCTACCACGGTTTCCGCTACATTGAAGTTACCGGTTATCCCGGCACCCCAAAAATAGATTCCGTGCGCGGCCGGGTGGTGCACACGGCGGTGGCTCCGGTCGGGAATTTTTCCTGTTCCAAACAGATTCTCAACGACATTCAGCGTATTATCCTCTGGGGACAAAAAACTAACCTGCACAGCATCCCCACTGACTGCGACCAGCGCGACGAGCGCATGGGCTGGATGGGTGATGCTCAGGTGACGGCTGAAGAAGCCATGATGAATTATGATATGGCTGCTTTCTACACCAACTTTCTGCGCAACATCAGGGACGTCCAGGGCGATGACGGTTCCATCACCGACACCGTTCCCCACATCTGGGGTTCGCGGCCGGCGGACCCGGCCTGGGGCACGGCCTATCCCCTGATTGCCTGGTACATGTACCAGTACTACGGCGATAAAAGAATCCTGGAAGAGCATTATGACAGCCTGAAAAAATACGTGGAGTTCCTGAAAAGCAAGGCTGAAAACGGCCTGGTGAAATACAGTTATTACGGCGACTGGGTGGCCATTGACAAATGCCCGGGAAGTCTGGTCTCTGCTTTTTATTATTACTACGATGTAAAGATACTGGCTGAGGCGGCTAAAATTCTGGGAAAAAAGCAGGAAGCTGAAGCCTACTTCAAGTTAGCAGCCCAGATCAAAGAAGCTTTTAACCGCGAATTCTTAGACCAGGCGACCAGAAATTATGCCGGCGGCAGCCAGACAGCCAACACCCTGCCGCTCTTCATCGGCCTGGTGCCGGACAAGGCCCGAGGTGGTGTGTGGGGCAACTTGTTTAACGACCTGGTTTATAAACACGACTCCCACCTGACCACCGGCATTATCGGCACCAAGTACATCCTGGATGTCCTGACCATGTTCGGCAACTCTGACCTGGCTTATGACATCATGACCAAAACCGACTTCCCGAGCTACGGCTACATGATTAAAAACGGCGCCACCACCCTCTGGGAGCTCTGGCAGAAACGCGAAGGACCTTCCATTAATTCCCACAACCACCCCATGTTCGGCAGCGTGGGCGCCTGGTTTTACCGGGCTCTGGCTGGCATTAACCTGGCTCCGGATTCCACAGCTTTTAAAAAACTGATAATTAGACCACAGATGGTCAGAGACCTGACCCATGCCTCAGGCTCCATCT
>JBBIRN010000224.1:0-798 GCA_037441785.1 Candidatus Aminicenantota bacterium
ATGAAGCCAGTGCGGAAAAGGCCGCCGAAGAGCTGCGGCAGCGATGGGACCTGGGCACCGGCTCGGTGGTCAACCTGCTTACCTTCCTGGAAGAGCAGGGCATTAAGACGTTCAAGTTGGAAGGTCCAGAAAAATTTGAGAGCCTGTCTGGCTTCTACCGCGGATAGCCGTTCATCGCCGTGGAGAAGAGTCTGCCGGTGGACAGGATGAGGTTTAAAACCGCGGCTGAGCTGGCTCAGGTTTTGTTTGGTTTTTCCAGCGAGGCGGAAATAATCAGGCTTTACAACCGTTTTGCCGCGGCCTTTCTGCTGCCGGCGAAAATACTGGAAGAGTACTTCCTGCCGGCTGGCCGCAAGATTGCCTTTAGCGAGCTGGCCGAGCTGAAATTGAGGTACGGAATTTCTCTCCAGGCCATCATGCGCCGGGCTCTGGACCTGGAGCTGGTTACTGAAAGGCGCTTCCGCTCTTTTCGGGAGATGATGAACGAGAAAGGCTGGTTGTGGAAAGAGCCGGTGGAATATCCAGGAGAGGAAGAACCGAGCAGGTTCAGGCGGCTGCTGCACTATGCCGTAAGCTCGGAAATCCTGGACTTCAACCAGGCTGCGGCCCTGGCTGAAATCACGCCAGAGCAGTTGAAGAGGGAGATGGGAGAAATTTTTTGAGTGAGTGGTGGGGAAGGGCGCGGTGTATGGGGATAGTGGAGAGGCGTGGCATGTGCGTGGAGTGTGCCTAAAGTGTGCTTGGAATGGGCGCGGGATGGGATATAAAAATGATAAAAAAAAAATAAAAAAGTGGGGG
>JBBIRN010000224.1:808-1836 GCA_037441785.1 Candidatus Aminicenantota bacterium
AGGAAGAAAAGGCAAAAGAAAAGTAAAGCACGGAAAAAAACAAAGCGGGGATAAAAAGTTAAACGTTGAAGGAAGTAAGCTTTGGAAAAAATGATGGGAATAAATCCGAAAACGAAGAAAAATTAATCAACGGAATTAATGAACCGAAAAGGTTAAAGCAAGAAAAAGCAAGGAAAGAAAAAAGGAGATTGAGAGATAGGCCAAACAGGGTAATCAAAAGGTGAACAGGCAAAAGGGCCAAGGGTGGTTGTAAGCAATATTTAAACGGAGGGTTGATGATGGGAACTTTAATCCCTCAGATGAAGATTCCACCGTAGTTTAAAAGTCCCGGATCTTCTGTCCTGAATTTTAGACTTACACTTTTAAAGGAGAAAACAGCATGGAAAGGACTGTTAATCTTTATCTTCGGGGAATGGAATTCGGAGAGCCTCAGGTTTATGAGGACATGGTGCTTTTCCCCATCCGGTCCAAGCTTAACCCGGGCCCCGACTATATTACGCTCTCAGAAGCTCTGGAGAAGGAGGTGCTGGAAGTAAGTGAGGTGAGTGAGGGCGGGTCGGTACCCGAGTTAAAGGCCACTAACAAAGGCCAGAAGCCGACTCTGATGATTGACGGCGAAGAGCTTAAGGGAGCCAAGCAGAACCGGGTTCTCAACACCACTATCATGGTGGCGCCAGGAACCACTGTGGTCATTCCGGTAAGCTGTGTGGAGGCCCACCGCTGGCATGGCCACACTCTGAGCATGGGAAAATCCGACCACGTGATGGCTCATTACCTGCGGACGAAAAAAATGGAGCAGGTTAACCGCAACCTGGAACAAAACCGCAGCTTCCGGGCCAATCAGGATGAAATCTGGGCTGACATAGACATCATGGCTTACAGGTTGCACGTTGAGTCTCCGACTTCGGCCATGAGTGACATTTACGAGGCCCGAGCTAAGGACCTGGAAGACTACCTGAAAGGCTTCAGCCTGATGGAAGGTCAGAAAGGACTCCTGGTTTTTATCAGCGGCCAGCCACTCGGTCTGG
>JBBIRN010000224.1:1907-3832 GCA_037441785.1 Candidatus Aminicenantota bacterium
GTACTGGAGGCCGTGAGCCTGAAGTATGAAAAGCCGATGAAGCGAAGGGTGAAAAAGAGCGCGACTAAAGAAAACAAGCAGAAAAATGATGCTGATAAACGGAAACCCGAGGCCATTCCAGGAATGGACCAGGCCAGGGCTTTTGTGGAAGAAGCGTTAAGCACCCGGGAAAAAAGGTATCCATCAATAGGCATGGGTTATTCCTGCCGCTACCTGGGAAGCAAGGTGGTTGGGGCCGTGCTGGAAGTGGATGGTTCAGTACCTCATCTGGCCTTTTTTGCCACGGACGGAACCAGGAGTAAAAATAAGAGCGAAGATGAAAATTATCCCCGCCTCCGCCTCAGGAGAAATTATCTGTTTGAGGAGTAAAAAAGGGCAGCCTTTTAAGTTGAACAGATTTTCTCTGCCAGCAGGATGGGAACCAGGTTTCCATAAGGGGGATTAAAAGGGGGAGGCCAGCCCGCCAGCCCCCGGGTCTCGGGACTCGGGGGCTGAACTGGCCTTTATCGTTGCCGGTAAAAAAATCAGGGGAAAATTCTAATGAGCACCACGCCGTGCGGAGCAACCTGAGCTTCAAAATAATTGCTGAAATTTCCCAGGTCTTTCTGCCGCCAGAGGTCACGCACCCGGTATGGGCCGCTGCCGAGGCCCAGGGCTGAAAAATCAATTCTGACCATTCTGGGTTCGTAGGGATCAAGATTAAACAGACCAACTGCTCTGGAGCCATCTTCCATTTCTTTAGCCCAGACTTCGTAATCATCGCCTTTGGTGATCCTATCACCCTGACGCCCGAGCGGGTCCTGGTCCACTTCCAGAACTTCGGCGTTGGTCAGAAGGTTCAGGGTGAAGTCGTCAATCTGTTCAATGGGACAGCCGATAAGAAGCGGGGCGGAAAGCAGGCACCAGAGGCTGATGTGGGTGTACTGCTCATCCGGGGTGAGACGGGAGGGACGGAGCTGCGGACCCCAGCCTACCTTGCCCACTACCAGCATGTCCGGGTCGTTCCAGTGTCCGGGTCCGGCGTATTTGGACAGGCCAGCCTGGCCAAACCCGATTCCGGCCATGCTGGACCAGCTATCTTCAATGTCGCCAGTGGTGCGCCAGAGGTTGCCCCCGACGCTTTCGCCCCATTCCCAGGGTTTTTGCACACCCCAGTTGCAGATGCTGAAGACGATATCGCGAGGAGCGCGCTTGATGGCATCGCCAAATAATTTGTAAGTGGCCGGCGGGTTTTTACCCTCGCAGTAACACCAGTCAATTTTCACGTAGTCATAGCCCCATTTGGCGTAGGTCATGATGTCCTGCTCTTCATGGCCTTCGCTGCCCACGTAACCGGCGCAGGTTTTTGGTCCGCAGTCGGTGTAAAGGCCGATTTTTAGACCGAGGCTGTGGACGTAATCAGCCAGAGCTTTCATGTCGGGGAATTTTTCGTTGGAGCGGATTTCGCCGGTTTTAGGGTCACGCTGACCGTGCCAGCAGTCATCAATGTTGATGTAAGTCCAGCCGTAGTTGATGAGGCCTTTTTCCACCATCGCTCTGGCGCTCTGGCGGACGTTTTCGTCGGTCACCGAGCAACCCCAGCAGTTCCAGCTATTCCAGCCCATCGGTGGTGTCAGGGCGATTTTGTCGCCGACTTCTATTCTGAGCATTTTTTCGGCCGCTCCCAGCTTGTTTCTGGCGATTAATTTGACCTGGTAGGTGCCGGGCTTATCAAGGAAACCGGTGATTCGGCCGGTAGTAGGGTTGAGCTTAAGACCACGGGGAAGCCCTTCTGCGGCAAAGGTCATCGGCCGTTCGCCAGTGGCGGCGATGGTAAAAAGAAATGGCGATCCCGGGCGCACACCGAAAACTTTGGGGCTGTTTATTCTCGGCTCGGGAGCAGGCGGCGGGGTCAGGATGTAGGGTTCAGCGGCGTAGGGTTTGAC
>JBBIRN010000225.1:0-3818 GCA_037441785.1 Candidatus Aminicenantota bacterium
TTACCTTACTCAATAAACCAACTGGAATAGAAGTGGGCTTCTCTGTGGGCGGGGTGATTTTCGGGCCGGAAGTTAAGGATTTTAATCAGTGTTATGCTTTGGCTGACCGGACTTTACTCCAGGCCAAGAAGATGAAAAACACCATCATCGTTATAAACCTTCAAGGAAAAATTATTCTGGAAAAATCTCTTTCTTGAAAAAAAAAGAAGTTTTCTTAGTAGAAAAGTATTTTTTTCTAATTCTCCCGGAATTTCTGTGTTAAACAAGGGCTGAAAAATAAAGCCTGAAGAATATGATGGTTATAATGATGAGACCATATATGTTTTTCTTCTCCGCTGATAATAAAGCTGGATTTAAATTTTATTTTCTGTGACTGCTGTTACGGAAGAATTACCTTTCATTCTGGAGCTGAGATAATAGAAAATCAGGCCAGAAAGAGTTATCAGAAGGCCAGCCAGCGATTCTTTTGGTCTGTACAAAAGGCCATAGATTATTATCCAGGACTGGAAAACCAGAAAAAATAAAGGAGTCAGAGGATAACCCCAGGTTTGGTATGTTCTTTCTTTCTCTGGATGTTTATATCTCATCACCATAACCCCGAGTACGGTCAAAAAAGTAAACAGGTTCAGGGTGAAGCCAGTAAAGATAATCATCCTTTCAAAGCCTGAAGTCAGAATATAAACGGCCGAAAAAATTCCCTGGACGATAATAGCTAAAAATGGTATATGCTTTGAATTTTTTTGAGAAAGCCGGCGGAACAGGTGATGGTCTTCACCTATAACCATGGAGACCCGGGGGCCGGCTATAATCATGGAGGAAACCGAGGCCAGAAGGAGAAGAGAAATGATGCCAGACATAATCATTCCTCCCTGCTGGCCAAAAACCCTGGTGGCAAAAATGTGTCCTACTTCCACCCGGCCAGCTATTTCACTAATGGGCACGGTATAAAGGAACACAAAGTTGAGAAGAACATACATGGTCATAACTAAGGCCGTGCCGGCGACCAGGCTTAGGGGAACATTGCGTTTAAGGTTGGCCACCTCATCGGCCAGGTAAGCGGCTGCATTCCAGCCCGAATAAGAATAAGAGACGAAAAACATGGCGATGGCAAAAGCCGGGCTAAGGATATTTTTCAGGGCTGTGGAGTCAAGGGCCAAGCTGACCGAACTGTGGCCCCCGTATTTAAGGCCAGCAGCAATCAGGAAAAAAATAACAGCCACGTTGACGGTGGTTACAACATTCTGAACCTTTGCTCCGGCTATTTTGTTGACGGCATGAATGGTGGTAAAAAGGGCGACTGCCAGTAAAGCCAGAATTTTGGTAGAAGTCAGGCCTGCAATTAAATGATCTCCCTGGTTAATAATTTTCGGGCCAAGAAGACTTTTAAAATAGCTGGCAAAAGCTACGGCCGAAGCGGCTACCGGCGCGGCAAAGCCCACCAGGAATGATATCCAGCCCGCCAAAAAGCCCAGGGCCGGGTGGTACATGCGGGAAAGAAAATGATATTCACCGCCACAGCGGGGCATCAGGACCACAGCTTCAGAATAGGTCAGGGCTCCGGCTAAAGCCATCAGACCACCGAGCACCCAGAGTAAGATTATGGCCAGACCCGAGCTGAGACTTTTGACCTGGAAGCCCAGGCTGGTAAAAACGCCGGTGCCGACCATGTTAGCCACGACCAGAGCTATGGCTGTGTAAAGGGTATATTTGGATTTCATGAGCTTAGTTCGGAACCTCAACCGCTTTTGCTTTTCGCTTAAAAAGAATCAGACAATCAAGGTTGGTCCCCCAGTGGTAACCAAGATGGAAGGGAAGGGGTTTGACCCTGGTTTTGTCCTCATAGGCCGCTTTAAGGTCAGGCTGTTCTACACCAGAGAAATCCTTTACCGGCTTGGCATAACGCCCGTAAAGCTGAATTTCCCAGTCTTCACTCTTAAAGTGGCGGTAGGGAATTCCTGTATCGTCTTGGAGAATAAAATCGCTCTTCAGGAGCAGCAGTTGCCGGATGTTAACAAAATTTTTAAAGTGCAGAAGGTAAGAAGCTGACTTGATAAAACAGGTCCAGTGGTCGTAGCGATTAAGGTATAAATAAAATTTGGCTGAAGGAGTAAAACGTTCATCGGATAAGTCACAGGAGATGTAATAAACAGTTTGTAATCTGTTGGAGTCCTTCTTGAAAAAAGTAATTTTAAAACCCACCGGCCTTTTGATTCTTACCCGGCTTAACTTATAGTCAGATTCAACCGGGTTACCGGAATCGTCAAATTCGACCCTTTTTATTTCAGAAATTATGTTGTCGGTTCTCTTCAAAAAGATGCAGACCAGGGGAAGAACCCCGTTGATTTTTCTTTCGTCTAACTCTTCGTTCATTTTGCGGGTGATGAAATAGCTCTTTTGGAAATAATCAGACATGATCTCCTGAAGGTCTGCAAGATAAGCCTCAATTGATTTATGCTGGAAGGTCGCAGGTTCGGGCAGATTACCGGGTGGTTCCAATCCCACTAAAAGGTAAGTTTCGGCTTCGGGGAAAAGCAGATAGGCAGTTAACAGGTCTGGTCCGCCAAAGGGATAAAATACCGTTTTGGTCTTCGCCCGGACCTCAGCCAGTTCTGAGGCGGCCCAGGTTTGCATTGGTTCCAGGCGGCGGGTGTTGGCTTTTTCCCAGTTGGCCTTAAAAAGGCGGGCAAAATTTTTCCAGGCAGGATTCTGCTGAAGGGGAAGAAGGTCGGGATGCTCAGATGGCAGGCCGCTGATAACTTTGGCAATTTCCTCGTGGAGCGTATCTACCGAAAAATTTTGATTTTCCTGCTGGATGGAAGATAAGCCAGGTGAAAACTTCAGTTTAGGATTGGCCGTTTCGGTTCCCGCTCCCGCCAGGGAGAAATGTAAAAGGACAAGTGAAAAAAATCCGAGCAGAAAAGCGGTTTTACTTTTCTTGAACCCGGGTCTGCTGTTCATATAATTCAGCCTCCAGAAATCTTTGGATAAAGCTATCAAAAAAGTCCTGGTAAATCAAGAAACATAAGTTTATTTCACCAAAATGGCGGTAATTCATCTGGCCTGCTTTAGCTGTATTTTTTAGAAGATGAAAACCTAATAATTTAAAAAATAAAGGCCAGTCCTCTAAAATTGAAGCATATTAAAAGGGGAACAAAATGAAACTTTCTAAAACTGCACCAGCTCTGAAAACAGAACCTAATTCAGGCACAAAAAGCTAAATATTCAAAAAAAAGCTCAAGGTACCAGCTTCTTGACCAAGATGCTAAATATATATTGACCGGTCTTAATTTTTAGTTTAACTTATTAGGGCGAATTTATAAAGGAGGAGGATATGCCAGCCAGAATAATATCAGGTAAGGAAGTAGCTGCCTCCATCAGGGAAGAATTAAAAGAAAGAGTAGCCCGGCTCAAAGAAAAGGGAGTGGTTCCCGGTCTGGGTGTGGTGCTGGTAGGGGAAGACCCGGCTTCTGTTTCCTACGTCACGGCTAAAGCCAAAGGGGCTGAAGAGATCGGCATGTTTGAAGAAACAGTTCGCCTGCCGGCGGAATCATCGGAAGAAGAGATCTTAAAAACCGTTGACCGCTTGAACCGCGACCCGCGCTTTCATGGGGTGCTGGTGCAATTGCCCTTGCCCAAATGGGTTAATCCGGACAAAGTCATCAATTTTATCTCGCCGGAAAAAGATGTTGATGGTTTTCATCCGGTAAACGTTGGTAAATTACTGCGGGGAGAACCTTGCCCGCTGCCCTGCACTCCTTATGGTGTGCAGCAGATGCTGGTTAGAAGCGGCTACAGCCCGGAAGGAAAACACGTGGTCA
>JBBIRN010000226.1:0-3809 GCA_037441785.1 Candidatus Aminicenantota bacterium
TTAGTTTAGGCTCACTTAAATTTTGAGCAGCTTTGGGCATAACTTATTTAATTTCCCTGAGGTAAATATTTTTAAAATACAGCGGGGTGTTGTGGGCCTGAAGTTCAATCTGGCCGCAGCGGTAAATTGGCTTGTCCCGCTCCCAGTAATTTTCCATGACCACGTTGTCCACCACCAGCTCACCATTAAGATAAACGGTCACCCGCTCGCCGACCATTTTGATGTAAAAAGTATTCCAGGTGCCGACCGGATTATCAGCGCGCTTCAGCGGCTTGTTTGGATTTTTCTGGTTGTTGTAAAGTCCGCCTGACCCCTCGGGCCACTGGGCCGGGTCCCAGATCTGAACCTGGGGTGAGCCCCGAAGATAAATTCCGCTGTCTCCACCCGGTTCTATTTTCCAGTCCACAAAAAGCTCAATATCGCAGTAATCTTTGGCCGTACACAGGCTGTGACCTTTGCCATCAAAAACCAGCACTCCATCCACCACCTTCCAGTGCTGGCGCATATCTTCATCAGCTTTTTCCTGGGCAGCCTTCAGTTCCTCAGGTTTCATCTTAGCCCGTTGCACCGGGTCGCCGACCAGGCCTTTCCAGCCGTAAAGGTCCTTACGGTTGAAAAGCGGTTCAAAGCCTTCCTGCCGCAGGAGCTTATCCAGATAAATTTCGGTTTCCTCAATTTCTGAATTGTCTTTAAGTAGCGGCAACGCTTTTTTTACGATTATTATTGTTTCCAACCCCCGGAGCCCTTCTTCTCCGGCTATGGGTCGAGCCAGACGGCAGATCAAACTCGCCGCCCTCTCTTTTAAATTTTCGTCAGCCAGAAAACTCGCCAGCTCCCTTAAAGCTCTAATGTCTCTCACGCTTCCCCAGGCTATCAGCAGGAAATTTTTTTCGTCCGGATAAAGGGCCAGTGACTTTACTTCGTCAAGTACCTTGAGCTTCTCTTCATTGCTGATGTTCGGACTCTTCATCAGCCTGGCCAGTCCCTGAAAAGCGAGGTAACGAACCTTGCGGTCGATTCCTGTTTTGATCAAATTAACCAGAGCCGGAGCGGCTTCAAACTCAGGCCAGCTGGTCACAGCCGCCAAAGCCGCGGCGTTTATTTCTGGATTCTTGTCGTTGATTAAACTCAAAGCCTTTTTCCAACATTCAGAGCCACCAACCTGAGGCAGCAACTTTATTAGTTCAGCCCGGGCTTTTCCTGACTTTTTCTCTAAAAATTCCAGAAAAGTTTTTTGTCTCAGGCCTTCATCCGGAATTTGCTTCAGGGCAGAAACCACGGCCTTCTGGTATCCTGCTCCAAGAGCTGGGTCATCAAGCGCCGTGAGTTTTTCCACCAGCCAGGCCAGGTCATCGACTCCAACTACCTGAGCCAGGCAATCTGTGGCTGCTTTCTTCAATTGTGGATTTTCGGCCTCTATGACTGAGATAACGGCCTTTTTCCATTCCGGCCCGACGAAATCCTGGAGTTCCGCCAGCACCGCTACCTGGCTGGCTTCAGGTAACCGGGAAAAACCCTCTATGATTTTGCTTTCATAAATTTCAGGCTTCAGGGTTTTCAGGAGTGACAGAATGAGCCTGACTTCAGCTTCAGAATTATTTAGCATAGAAAGCAACGGGTCAGCCGCTTCCTCTTTTTTCAGATTAAAAAAGGCCCGGATAGCCGCCAGCCTGACCACGACTTCTTGAGCTTCAAGGAACGGCTCAATAATTTCTGGTGGTACCTGGTTTTGTCCTTTGGCCTCTCCCAGCAGTTCAATGACCGCGGCTTTATTTTCCGGTGGAAGCGATGATAAGCTCTCCCTAAGTGTTTTATAAAATGATGGCCAACCATATTCTTTAGCCAGGTTCAGAGCCTGCTGCCGGTAAGCTCCTTGGTCGCTCCAGATGCCCTTGATGAGAGCCGGGATGGCTTTTTCCCCTTCCAGTTCTACGAGGAGGGTCAAGGCCTCGCAGCGCAGGGCTAATTCATCCTGGTCTGTGAGAATCTCGGCTGATTTTTCCGCTATCTCCGCAGCCTTTTCCCGGAAGCCATTTTCAGCCAGGCGTCGGGCAAAACGCAGGTACAGGGCCAGAGCCTCGCGCCTTTCCCAGGTGGTTGACAGCGTGGGAATGGAGGAAAGAAGCGGCTCTACGGAAGGGTCTGCGATTTCAGCCAGGGCGCTTAGGGCCGGGATTTTAATTTCAGGGTCATCCGAGCTGGCCAGTGCTCTGAGTTTCTTCACGGCCTTTTTGCTTTTGATCATCCCCAGGGCCTGGATGACCGGCTTTCTGGACTGTGCGGGAATTCGGTCCAGGTCTTCTACCAGAATTTTTTCCAGCTCCGGCCCCTGGGCTCTAAGCATGGTTTTTACCGCGTATTCAGCCAGCTCTGGATTTTTTAGATGGGGGCGGAGAAGAGAAAGATGCTTTTTGCTGATTACATACTGCGACTCTTCCAGCAGGAACTTTTTTATTTCTACGTTGGTCGGCTGTAGAGCCAACTTCAGAAGGTCCTCAGCCAGTCTTTCTCTATGATTTTCCAAACCTGGTTTTCCAGCCTGGGTGACTAGTCCATCTACAGCATAGCGCACGAGACTATCGTCAGCTTCACCCGGAACAACCAGGCGGCGGCAGAGCTCCTGCACCACCGGCGAGCCGCCTTTAAGCATCTCAGAGAATATTTTTTCCGCTTCAGCCTGATTGGTGGCGGGGAGCTGTCTCAGCCAGGCCTCCACCTGAACTTTGAGGAAGTTTTCTGTTTTTAGGCTGCTTTTTACTATGGGTTTTTCGTCCTCAGAGAGTTTGGGCAAGGCAGCCAGGTGCTCAAAAAGAAGAAGAATAAAAATTAAAATTAACAGCAGGTTCAGGAGAAAAAGTCGCGATTTTCCTGCCGGGTGCTCTATCTGAGGCTGGCTTTTGTCTGATCGAACCTCTGTCGTTTCTGAAGAAAAGGCGGGAGGCAGAGTCCTTAAACTGGCCGGGGTATGTAAAGAAAATTTGCGGTCACAGGACCGGCAGGAATGGGCCAGCGAGTTAGATTTTATTTTTTTTGCAGGCCTGGTCAATGTTGTGCCAGAGCGTTCCTCTTCTGGTTTTCCTTTGGCTTTGAATATTAGTTTTTGGGGCTCACTTTCTTCTGCCGTCAATATCTTATTCCCTTTGAGATTTTTAAATCTGTCTTTCTCCAAGCTGACTAAAGAAAACCTTTTTTTAATGGATTTCATTCTGCTCATTTTTTTATTCCATTATTGAATTCCATGGACTGCGCATGGGTTCGTTTATCAAGAGGTTGGCTTCTTCATCGCCTATGAATATTTGTTTGTCGGGGTCAAACTTCAGATTCCGTCCGAGCCGCACGGCAATTTTAGCCAGGTTGACCAGGGTGCAGGAGCGATGGCCGTTTTCTTCATTCAGGGCAAACTTGCGGCGCTCTCTGACGGCCTGGTGAAAATCTGTGAGTTGAGGCTCAGGGTCAGGCAAGGTCTTAAGCTTTTCCAGAAGGCCGGGAATGTTGCTCCGTAAACCAGGGTAAAGCTTGCCTTCTGGCCCCTCAATAAAAGGCACGTCCTTCTGCTGGTTTTCACCATCCAGGATGATTTCACAGCCGTCAGCATAACGGAGGACTATCTTACGCCAGCGGCCACAGGCGTCCGGATGCTGCTGCGGGGCGTCCACCTCAATTTCCACCGGACTGGTGTGGTCTTTTTCCAGAAGGTACTGAACCGGGTCCAGGTAATGCATGCTCATGTCACCCAGACCACCGCCGTCGTAGTCCCAGTAGCCACGGAAGGTCTGATGAACCCGGTGGGGGTGGTAATGTTTATAAGG
>JBBIRN010000227.1:0-3803 GCA_037441785.1 Candidatus Aminicenantota bacterium
CGCTTACAAAGCCGGCCGGTTCCCGGAATCAGCCGAAGCTGCCTCCTCTCATACCGGCGCCCTGGCGTCTGAAGATGCCATTTACGATGCCGCCTTTAAAAGAGCCGGCATGGCCAGAGTGTTTGACATAGGCGAAATGTTTGACGTGGCTGAGCTAATCGGCCGCCATAAAATCCCTAAAGGGCCGCGCCTGGCTATTGTTACCAATGCCGGAGGTCCCGGGGTTATGGCTTCTGATGCCCTAATTGAAGCTGGTGGCCAGCTGGCGGAGCTGACCCCAGAAACCATTGAAGTTTTAAATCAATCTCTGCCACCGGCCTGGTCTCACGGAAACCCGGTTGACGTTCTGGGCGATGCTAAATCTAAAACTGTAGCCAAAGCGGTAAATGCCGTGCTGAAAGATGCCAACACTGACGCCGTGCTTCTTATTATAACTCCCCAGGCTATGACTAACCCGCCGGGCATTGCCAAAGAAATTATTCCTCTGGCCGCCGAATCTCAGAAACCTATTCTGGCTGCTTTCCTGGGTGGGCCCAGCATGCGCGAAGCCATCAGGTTAATGAACGAGGCCGGAATCCCCACTTACACCACACCCGAGCAAGCCGTGCGGGCCTTTATGGTTTTGGTCAACTACGCCCGCAACCTGGAAGACCTTTATGAAACGCCACGGGAAATTTCTGTGGAATTCCCCGTAGAAAGAGAAAAGATTCGTGAGAAGATAATTCCCATTTTAAAAAGCGGACCGGAAATCCTGGACGAGCAAACTTCCAAAAAAATACTGGAAGCCTATGGCCTGCCTACAACCTTACCCCGGATAGCACGCACAAAAGAAGAAGCCGTCAGTCTCAGCCGGGAAATCGGTTTTCCGGTGGTGCTGAAAATATTTTCACCGGACATCACCCATAAGACTGATGTGGGCGGCGTGGCCCTGGACCTGGAAGATGAACACATGGTGGAAGCTGCTTTTGACCGCATCATGCACTCGGTCCAGGAAAAAGCTCCGGGCGCCAGGATAGAAGGGGTAACGGTCCAGAAAATGGCCAGAGTAAAAGATGCCATAGAGATGATTCTGGGCAGCAAAAAGGACCCGACCTTCGGCGCGGTGATCATGGTTGGTTCCGGTGGCATTGCTACTGAAGTGCTGGGAGACCGCTCTCTCTGCTTTCCACCGCTCAATGAAAGATTGGCCCGCCGTTTGCTGGAAGAGCTGAGAACCTGGCCGCTGCTAAAGGGTTACAGAGGAAGGCCAGGAGTTAACCTGGACAAGTTGATAGAAATCATCATCCGTTTTTCTTACTTAGTGGCGGATTATCCGGAAATTAAGGAAATTGACATCAACCCGCTGTTGGCTGGCTCCTCCGAAGTTCTGGCACTGGATGCCCGCATCGTGGTTGACCGCACGGTGGAGCCCGGAAAAGCCAAGCCTTACGAACATCTGGTGCTGCGTCCTTACCCGGAAGAATTCATCAAAAAGGCCAGAATGCGCGATGGGACAGAAATTACGCTCCGGCCCATTAGACCGGAAGATGAGCCTCTGTGGTTTGAGCTTCTGGGCAGCTGTTCAAAAGAAACAATCTACTCGCGTTTCCGCTATTTCTTTTTCTGGCAGTCGCACGAAGTGGCTTCCAGGTACTGTTACATAGACTATGACCGGGAAATGGCCATCGTGGCCGAGCTTCAGGAAGGCGAGAAAAGAAAAATCCTGGGCATAGGCAGGTTGACCGCTGACCCGACCAGGACCGTGGCCGAATATGCGGTGCTAGTGCAGGATGCCTGGCAGAACAAAGGACTGGGCGGACTGCTCACCGATTACTGCACAGAAATTGCCCTGGCCTGGGGGGTGAAAAAAATCATCGCCTACACCACCACCGACAATCCCAGGATGATTGCTGTTTTTCAGAAAAGAAATTTTGAAATTAAGCAGGACCCGAATTCCACGCTGGTGGAAATTCAGAAGATGCTTTAAAGAACGCAGAGCCTTCTATCAGACCATGCTGTTCCAGAAGCCACATCAACTCTCCAGGCATTAATACCTCTTACCACAGAGCTCAATGGCTCACTTTAATTCTCAATTAATTCCCAAAAGGGCAGGTGCGTAAATAGAATGTTAATTAAAAATAAGGAAAAGTAATTTGAAATCATAGGCCCTGGATTCAGGAAAGATTATAAAGGCCGTAAGAATCTATGAATATTTTCCGTCTTGATGTACCTGTGGGAAACGATGATTTTTAAAGACCAGCGGGCTTTGACCAAAAAAAAATTTTTTGAAGAATGGGCGGGGGTAATAGTATCTTAACAAATTTACTTTTTACTTCTCTACCTGCCGGCTGTTGTGAATAGACTTGCCAGGCACAATTTGCTATAAATACAGACATTATGGTGAGGAAAATAATTGCAAGGTCATTAAGGTTGGCAGCCATTCTGGTTGGCTGGGCATACGTTCTTCTGGTGGCAGTTCACAGCCTGCCCGCCCAGAGTAACCAGGGTAAAGAGGATGAAAAAATCAGTCTGAATTTCAGTGGCTTCATCAAGACTGACGTTCTTTATGACACCCGGCAGACAGTGAGCATCCGCGAGGGACATTTCCTGCTCTACCCCAAAGACCAATTGCTCGACCCCGAGGACCGCGACCTTAATGCCAAGGATACTTTTCACATCCTTTCTATCCAGACCAGATTAGCCCTTAAAATTACGGGACCAAAAGCTCTGGGCGCCAGACCCACTGGTTATATTGAAGGAGAATTTTTCGGCCATTCTGACCCGGACATCAACGGCTTCCGCCTGAGGCATGCTTACCTGAAGCTCAACTGGCAGAAAGCCGAGCTGATGGTCGGCCAGTTCTGGCACCCTATGTTCATCACCGAAAGCTTTCCGGAAGTGGTTTCCTTCAACACCGGCGCCCCCTTTGAGCCCTTTTCCCGGGCCCCGCAGATACGTTTCACCTGGACAGAAAAGAAAGTTTTGCTTTCGGCCACCGCCCTGGCCCAGCGCGATTTTGCTTCCACCGGGCCGGATGGGGTGAGCACAGTTTACTTTCGCAACGCCGCCTTTCCCGAACTGGATTTCAAGGCTGCTTATTCAGGCAAAAGCTTCCTGGCCGGAGCTGGAGCAAACTGGCTGAAAATTGTCCCCCGCCTGGCCACCTCAACCGGCTACCAGGCCAACGAATCCGTAACTTCGGCCGCCGGTTATGTTTTCGGACGTTTTAAGACCGGTGCCTTAACCATAAAAGCCCAGGCCGTATACGGCGGGAATCTCCACCATCTGACCATGCTCGGTGGCTACGGGGTTAGCGAAATCGGAGCACTGCCAGCCCTCAGGTGGCAATATGCTCCAGTTAACACCGGCTCAGCCTGGGTTGAGTTACAGACCAACGGCAGCCAGTGGCAGGCCGGGCTTTTTGCTGGATACAATAAAAATTATGGAGCTCGCAAAGAAATTGTCGGTCCGGTCTGGAGTCGCGGTGATTCCATTGACCATCTATTCCGGCTTGCTCCGCGCCTTATCTTCAACGCCGGCAAAGTTCGCCTGGCTCAGGAAATTGAACTGACTTCCGCGGCCTATGGTCCCCGGGACTTAAGAGCCCGGGTTAGCCCCCAGCGCACAGTGACCAACCTGCGCCTGCTCCTTGCCGCCTACTACTTTTTCTGAGAATAAAACTTCTTTGCTGCCAGATTAATTTATCGACAAAAAGTAAAGTAATTGAATTAAGCAAAAGTATAGCTGGCGGTGAGATGCTACCCAGAAGAGGCAGTTTCAAGATTATCAGATAACCCGGATTTTCTCAGCCACCTCAAAGAAAA
>JBBIRN010000228.1:0-3763 GCA_037441785.1 Candidatus Aminicenantota bacterium
CCAGAGCAGGTCATAACTTTCCCGATAGCATTTACCAAAAAGCTTTAAAGTCTTGCCCAGCCGCTGGGCTTTTTCCACTACTTCTTTGTTTATTCCCTTAATGCCCCGGACTGTAACTTCTGATAATTTAATATCAGCAGCCAGGACCTGGTTGGCGATAAGGACCATCTTCACCGCCGTATCCCAGCCTTCCACATCATAGGATGGGTTTGGTTCAGCAATGCCTTTGTGCTGGGCTTCTTCCAGAGCCTTTTTGTAGGTCAGGCCTTCGGCCATCCTGCTTAAAATATAATTGCAGGTCCCGTTAAGAATTCCTTCAATGGCCAGAATCTCCGCCCCGGCCAGTGCGTATAGGCCCACATCCAGAGTCGGAAGAGCAGCCGCCGTGGCTCCACTGGCTTTAATCATTAAGTTCTTAGAGCGAGCTAATT
Source organism: Candidatus Aminicenantota bacterium (assembly GCA_037441785.1). Classification (GTDB taxonomy): domain Bacteria; phylum Acidobacteriota; class Aminicenantia; order Aminicenantales; family Saccharicenantaceae; genus Saccharicenans. The sequence continues at coordinate 432 of JBBIRN010000228.1, forward strand.
CTCTGAGTTCAGCAGATTTTAACACCAGAGCCCCTTTGCTGGCCGTAACCACGTGCCAGCCTTTTTCCAGGGCTTTCTTCATGACCGAATAACTGGGCTCCCCAGTGATGATGTTGGTTGGAGTACAATCAACCACCACGCCCTTATCAAATTCTTCCAGCAGGTCATCAAGGGTTATGGCGGAAACCCAATCAGCCAGGTTGTCCAGGTCTTCCGTGGCAAAATAGGCCGGTGAGAGAATTTTCCTCGTGCTGGTAAGCAAGATGGTGCCTTTTTTTCTTAAGATGCCTCTGAGCTCAAGGTATAAATCGTAATTTTTGCGACAATAATCATACTTTTCTTTAACCAGGTCAAAAAAGGCACGACCGACGCGACCAAAGCCAACCAGGATTATGTTTACTTTTTCCATCTCCACCTCAGGAGAGCCGGCAGTGGCGGAGAGGGCGGGATTCGAACCCGCGATTCCGGCTTGAAACCGGAATAACGGTTTTCGAGACCGCCGCCTTCAACCACTCGGCCACCTCTCCGCTTTCAAGTAATTTACTTTAAGATGTGATTCTTTGCAACCCGAACTTTCCTTTTTTCTCTAAAAAAATCAGAAATAATTTTCTGGCATTCTTCCCGGCAAACACCGGAAACGATTTCCGGCTGATGATTGGACCTGCTCAGGTCAAACTTCAAAGCTGAAACCACGGCGCCGGCCTTGGGGTCCTCTGTCCCGTAAACCAACCTTTTTATCCTGGCCTGAATTATGGCACCCAGGCACATAGGACAGGGCTCTACGGTAACGTACATGGTGAGATCGGTCAGCCGGTAATTTTTCACCTTTCTGGCTGCTTTTCTCAGGGCTACAACCTCGGCGTGGGCCGTGGGGTCGTTATTACTAATCGGACAGTTATGTCCGCGAGCCAGAATGTTTCTTCCGTCAGTAATTACGGCACCAACCGGCACTTCCCCTTTTTCCCTGGCCTTCCTGGCTTCAGCCAGAGCTAGCTGCATGAATTTTTCATCCTGTTCTTTCCGGCATAAGTTTGCTTTGGCCATAGATAATTCTATTATTTAAAACCTTCAGGTTTAAATCAACTTTTTATTTGGCCGGAAATAAATTATTTTATCAGCAGGAATTTAGAGATGGCTCAACAACTGTTCTCTGAAGGCAAAAAGCGCCGGCGTTCCACCGGTATGAATAAAGAGGACGCTGTCTTCTTTAGAAAAATAATTTTTTTGGAGCAGGTCAAGGAGACCGACCATGGCCTTGCCGGTATAAACCGGGTCCAGCACCACTCCTTCTTTTCTGAAGATGGCTTTTATGGTTTTGGCTACGTTTTCTGTGATACAACCGTAGCCAGGCCCGAGGTATTCATCAAATAAAATTACATCCTGGGGCTCAATATTTATTTCCAGTCCCAGCATGCCAACAAGTTCTCTGGAAATCTTTTCTACTACCGGCTGGAATTCAGCTTTTCTGTCGGAAACACAGATACCCAGTACTTTAGTCTTTAACCCCAAGGCTTTAGCCCCAACCAGAAGTCCGCTCTGAGTGGCTCCTGAACCTGTAGCTATAACTATATAATCTGGCATGTTTTCTTCGCCCAGCTGCTCTACCAGTTCTAAAATAACAGAAAAATAAGCCAAAGCTCCCAGAGGTTGGTCCAGATGTCCACCCGTGGCTGAGCCGCCCACAGAAACAAGGTAAGGCCGGGGCCATTTTTCTTTATTCTTATCTACCAGGTCCTGTAGCACAGAAAAAGCCAGTTCCTGGTCAAGAGATTTGCCCCTGACCAGAGAATCTTTAACTATGATTTCCGCCCCCAGCAACTTTTCCAGAAAGATGTTGCCTTCATAAGTGAAAGGTAAATCATAAGTTTTAAAAAGCACCAGCACCGGTTTTAGACCGATTTTACTAGCGGCCGCGGCTAACTGCAGACACCAGTTGGACTGCAGGCTTCCCCAGGTAACCACGGTTTGAAAGCCTCTTTGCCTGGCGTCTGCCAGGATAAACTCAAGCTTTCTGGATTTGTTGCCGCCAAAAGCCAATCCGGTCAGGTCATCCCTTTTTAGATAAATTTTCGGGCCGTCAAATTCGCGCCTCAGGGCTTCCATGGCTACTACCGGAGTTGGCCGCAAAATGAACCTTTCCCGGGGATAAGCTTGAAGCAATCTCTGACAGGTGGCGATTTTTTCTGCCGCCATATTCAGCCCTCCATTTTATTCTTTGTCCCGTGGATAGCCAGAAAAATAATTTTAAAATGATTATCAATTTAGATTATAATCATTATAATTTTAGAATCATTATAATTATCAAGCTTCCTCTACTACTTCCCAGCCCAGTTTTTCCGCCAGTTGATAAACCGCCGGTTTGAGGTCTCCATAAAAAGTCACTCGGTGCCAGCCCCACACATCCCACATGGTAAAAAGCCTTTCCAAATCACCCACCGGTTCAGCTACTAGTTTGGTGCGGCAGGCCCGGTCCTCAGAAGTATTGCCAACAGCTACCGCCTGATGCATCAGTATTTGCTTTCTGGCGGCCTCCATTTCCAGAGAAGTGGTCATATAGCCAGCAGGCATAATAGAGCGCACCGAGGCTCCCTGCCGATCTTCCGAATGAGTTAATATTTCTACCGAGTTGGCTGGCCCCTTCGGTCCAAAAACCCGGTTAGAAGCCACGCAATGAGCATAGATAATCTGTCTTCGGCCTGCATCAATTACCGGGTCAGAGATGTAGCCTGGCCGCCCGCCGGTCATAAGGCTAAAGGTCATCATAGTCACAGCCGACCTGACATCGGCTTCACAGGCCCCTACCAGCCCCTGGTTGTTCAATTCATGAAACCCAAGGCAGGGATAGGCATGGAGATGACCACCGTAAAACCCGCCCAGGCAATTTACGGTTATACCCATGGCCTGGTAGTCAGTCAGCAGTTTTCTCATGCCCAGGTACATGGCGGCTGAGTTCACCAGCTCGGAAAACCTTACCTGATGTACCAGAGCGGCCCTGTTCCACCACCCCCTAGCTATTTCTTCTGCTTCCTGACGGTCTGCTGTTTGCCAGGCCTCATTCAGCAAACTAAAAGGAAGGTTCAAGACCTTTATCCCGGCTATTTCACCCGGCTCCCCGCCTTTTTCATCTCTGAACAAAAGAAGTCTGGCCTGTTTCATCCTTTCTACAGTTTCTTCAGCTGAGATAAGTTCAAGATGGTCCGGGAAAACCACGGTCTGGGTACTGGCCGGAGTGTTTTTCACCCTAACGCTTTTAACCAAGCTGGAAAAATCTGTTTGCACTCCGTTCCGGCCTAGCTCCAGAAAACAACGAACCGCTTCAACCAGATGGGCCG
>JBBIRN010000229.1:0-3744 GCA_037441785.1 Candidatus Aminicenantota bacterium
TCCATCATAGAAGGCCGATTGAACCCGGAAACTTTAGTTTCCGGAAAATTCAGTCTGAAGCCACTGCTTTCCATAATCAGTCACAAAGCCCAGGAAATGAAGGCCAAGCGCCTGGTGATAGACGCTCTTGATGTCCTGCTCCAGCTTTTAGAAGAACCTTTTGCTGTTCGTTCAGAATTGCACTACCTCAACCACTGGCTGAGCCAGCAGGGACTGACCACCATCCTGACCATAAAACCCCGCGAAGATGGTTCCCGGCTTCAGGACTTTTTCATGTCCATGGCTGACTGTGCTATTGTTCTTGACGCCAGAGTGTTAAATCAGGTAACGACCAGAAGGTTGCGGGTTATAAAATACCGCGGCAGCAGCTTTGGCCGCAACGAATATCCATTTATCATAACTGATAAAGGCCTACAAACCATACCGATAACTTCTATAGAGCTTAAGCACAAGCCTTTTAGCACCCGGTTCTCCACAGGGATTTCCAGGCTGGACCGACTTCTGGACGGGGGTCTTTACCGGGCTTCCTGCACTCTGATTGCTGGAGAACCCGGGACCGGCAAGACTCTGCTCACCACCACCATCATTCAGGAAGCCTGCCGCCGGGGAGAAAAAGCTGTTTATGTCAGCTTTGAAGAATCTGACCAGGCCATCATCAACAACGTCCGCAGCGCCGGGATTAATCTAGAACCATATGTTAAGTCTGGACGCCTGCATTTTATCACAGCCATGCCCGAAGCCACCGGAGCTGAAGAGCATCTGCTCAACCTGATGGAGGCAGTGGAAAAGGTTAAACCCCAGCATGTGGTCATAGACGCCATCTCCGCCTGTGCCAGAATGGGTGGCACACAGGCAGCCTACGAATACCTGATGAGAGCCTTAAACCTGCTCAAGGAAAAAGGCATTACCATCATTCTGGTCAACCAGACCTCAGGCAGCCGTGAACAGCTGGAGCTTTCAGGCATTGGCATCTCCTCCATGATTGACACGGTGATTTTCCTGTCATACGTCCATGGTGAAGGCGAGACCAACCGCACCATTCAGGTCTTGAAGTCACGCGGTTCGGCTCATTCTAACCAGGTCAGGGAATGCCTCATCACTGACGATGGTATAGAAATCTTGGATGCCTACGTAGGCGAAGCCGGGGTGCTGACCGGCACGGCCAGAAAAGTGCAGGAGGCTCGCGACCGCCTGGCTCAACTTCGTCAGGAAGCCTTGCTCAAGTCCAAAGAGCTGGAGCTGGCCCGGGTCAAGGCGATTATGGAAGCAGAAATGAAAAGGCTTCAGGCTGAGGTAGAAAGCCTGACCACAGAACTTAAAGCTCTTAAGATGGAGCAGGAAATCAGCCAGGAAGAACGCAGAAAACGTCAACTCATCAGAGAATATGAAAAGAATCCCCAAGCATCATCTGCCGCCAAAAGAAGAAAATAAGGCTGTCTTTTAAATAAATTGAATCAGGATGGCTTAAATGACAAAGAAAAAAACTGGAAAAGGGAGAAAAAACCCAAAAAGAGGTCTCAAGCCCAGTTCTGCCATTTTTGAATTAAGACTCTACATAGCTGATAACGAAATTAACTCCCGAAAAGCTGTTGAACTGGTGCAAAAATTTTGCAGCCGGTATCTTAAAGATAATTATTCTTTGACCATAATAGACGTTTTTCAGGATTATCAATCGGCCTTACGAGACAATGTCCTGGTAGCTCCCACCCTGATCTGGTTGAAAAAAGACACCCCGGCTTTTCTGATGGGCAGATTTGAATGGCAGGACCTGCTTGATTTCTTTGGGCTGTCAGAAGCAACTGGAGGGGAAAAATGACCTCTGGCCAGAACAATTCTATAACTGCCCTCAAAAAAGAAATCAAAAATCTGAAAAAAGAACTGGCTACCACCAGAGCGGCCCTGGAAGCCATTCTCGGAGGGAAAATAGATGCCATCATCGGGCCTGAATGTCCTTACGTCCTTAAAGCCAAACAGGCAGAAGAAGAAATTAATAAGCTCCTTAAAGAAAAAGATGCCCTGATTAAAGAAATACATCATCGGGTCAAAAATAACCTGCAGATTGTGGTCAGTCTGTTACACCTCCAGCTCGCACATACCACAAACCCGGAATCGAGAGATAACCTTTTAACCCTGCAGAACAGAATCAGAGCCATGGCGCTGGTCCATGATATGTTCTACAGAACGGAAAACATGGCCTACCTGAACCTGGCGGATTACCTGGAGCGGATTGCCATCCATTTATTTAATGTCTACCGGGTTGATGAAAACCGCATAAAATTCAACCTGGAACTTCAGCCAGTAGAAGTCAGCATTAACATCGCCATACCAATCGGGATGATTCTGAATGAACTGGTCTCCAATTCCTTAAAACATGCGTTTAAAAACAAGGACACCGGAGAAGTTCGGCTGATGTTATCCTCCGACAACGACACTTCCTGCCGTCTGATAGTCCAGGATGATGGAATAGGTCTGCCTCCAGGCATCAGTCTCAACCAGCCAAACACTCTGGGTTTGGAAATAGTGCGGCTCCTGACCGAACAGATTAACGGGACCATAAAAAAACTGGACGTCCCTGGAACAGCCTTTGAGCTCAAGTTCAATAAATTCCTCCAGTGAGACCGTTCCGGGAATAATTTTATTCCAACCGACAAACTGGCTCTGACGATTTACTTCTTTTGGTCCTTCCGACTTTTAAAGGGGTAAACTCGGAAAATTATAATTTTCAATGAGCGAATAGAGGACTCAAAGATAGGGGTTTTAAAAGATGGTCGGAGAGGAACGTTCTGTATTTTGTTGATATTTCCTCAATTAGCTTCATTTTCGATGAGTTGGCCAAGATTCAACTTAGGTTTAAGGAACCAGGAATCTCTCATTTTTACCCACAATATAGCCGGATGAGCCCTTCTTCAAATTTTTTTGCTCCCACGCTTGCTTTCCCACTAAGACACCCGAAAAGCCAAATGCAAAAAGTTTGAGAAACTTCTTTGCTATTCAAGTCAAAACGCTTCCAACTTTTTTGATTTGACTTGGGTCTTTTCAATATTTAAAGTAAGATAAGAACTTCAGGTTGGGAGATAATTTATGTCCAGCCTCGGGCAGAGAAATTATTACCTGGTCATCCTGATTTTTTTGACTTTTTTTGTCATCTCCTTTTTAACCAACATCATGGGGCCGCTCATACCCGACATTATCCAGAGCTTCAGCCTGAGCCTGGCCCTGGCCGGGGTTCTACCCTTTTCCTTTTTCATTGCTTACGGCGTGATGTCCATACCCGCTGGTTTCCTGGTAGAAAAGTATGGGGAAAAACCAGTTATGCTTCTGGCTTTTTCTCTGGCTCTGAGCGGAGCGCTTCTTTTTTCTCTGATACCTGGCTATCTTATTGCCACCATCTCGCTTTTCCTGATTGGCCTTGGCATGGCCATGCTGCAGGTGGCCATCAACCCCCTGCTTCGGGTGTCAGGTGGTGAAGAACATTTTGCTTTTAATTCTGTTCTGGCTCAGCTGATTTTCGGCAGCGCTTCCTTTCTGAGCCCGAGGCTGTATTCTTATCTGGTAACCAACCTCCCGCAGCCGGAAAAAAAGAACCTTTTACTGGACACTCTACGCCGGCTGGTGCCAGCCCATCTGCCCTGGCTTTCGCTTTACTGGGTTTTCACCCTCATTGTCGTCCTTATGCTTCTCATTATTTTTCTCTCTCGTTTTCCGCGCGTGGAACTTAAAGAGGAAGAACGGCCCGGCACCTGG
>JBBIRN010000230.1:0-3729 GCA_037441785.1 Candidatus Aminicenantota bacterium
GAAAAAATCCTGGAAGAAGAATCAGAAATTGAAGCCCTGGAAGCTATTAAATCTCAGGAAGAAGAAGAAATGGAGGCCGGCGAAGGTGAAGAGGAAACCATCCAGGTAGAACTGGAAGCGGAGAAAGAAGAGCCCAAGTTTGGTTTCTTTGCCGAGATGCTGAAAACCGCTCTGAGCAAAAAACAGCCGGAAGAAAAAGAAGAAGAGGAAAAGAAATAAAATACTGAAAAGGGATAAGCCAATTCCTACTATAATAGTAGGAATTGGCTTTTTTTATTATGGGCTTAAGTTCTGAACTGGATAAAAATCAATTTGGCTCGCTGGTTTATGCTTGATGTTTTTTAAATAGCGGGGGTGAAGGGGAAAATAGGTTTTCGCTCCAGGCCGGGAAAACCTCCAGGTCAGGCCTCATGTTTTTAATATTTTTTAACTTCTGGGCATCAGGCACAAAATTAGGGGTAAAAAATGAGGCCTGAGGACTGAACTTGACCGGAAACGAGGAAATTGCCTGGTCAGGATGAGCTAAGTTTTAAGGCTTTTCAAAGAATTTCTCTTTTAGAGCCAATTCTGCGGGTGAGGCCGAGTTCATCAAGAAATTCCAGGAGGGGGATAGCGTATTTTCTGGTGAGGCCGGTCATCTTCTTGAATTCACCGACGGTCAATTCTTTTTTACCCTGCCGCTTCAGGTCAGCCAGTTGTTTTTTCAGCGATTCCAGCCAGTCGGCGTGCAGGATAAACCCCTGCTGGCTCTGAAAGATTTTTTTCTTCTGCAAAAGTAAATCAATTAAAGTATGGAGCCGGCTGGGGTGAAGGCGGAACTTTCTGGCCAGTTCCTCTATGGAAGAAGGAGAATATTTTTCCTGGCGCAGCAATTCTTCAATGGCTTGCCGGATCTGGTCTTCTTCGGAAGAAAGTCTGGTTTCAAAGCCGGCCAGCGAAACAATTTCCTCGTCAAAATACAACTTTTTTTGTCTGGCCAGCCAGTTGAGGGAGAAGAGAAGCACGGCCCGGGGCAGGTTAAAGCGGTCCTTTAATTTCTTCAGCGGGACGCCGAGTTCGGCCGGCCTCTTCTGGTGGTAGGCTTCTATGTAACTCAGCAGCTTCTGGTTGAGAAAGACAAAACTACGGTGGGTCAGAACCAGGAGCGGGGAAAATTCCAGGATGTAAAGCAGTCCCTCTTTTTCCAGGTCGGAGGCCACTTTCTGGAGTTCGGCTGGTGAGAGACGAGAGAATTCCTCCAGCTGTTCCTGACGCAGCCCACGGATACCGGCCTCCTCTGCCAGAGCCAGGAACATCTGGTGCTCATCCCCGGCCAGTTTTAAAAGAAGGTCCTGGAGCCTGGATTTTCTGTATTTTTTGAGCTTTTCCGCTTGTGGGTGAATCACTTTTAAAGAAAGTTTTTTCTTTTTATCGCTAGACAAAAATTCCAGCTGGTCACCCCAGCGGGGCTGGAAAGGCAACTTGGCTTTGACCCGAAAAATCTCTGGCTTGGCCGACTGGCCCGGCAGATAAGGCTCCAGCTCCGCTTTGTAGCTTCGGTCCTGGTGCTGCAGGAAGCCCGGCTCTGTTTTTTTTATTTCTTCTAGCCTCTCGGGGAGAGCCAGAAAATCCACTTCTTCAAGCTTCATTTTTTACCTCAAATCATCTGATTAATCTCCCGAACCAGCCAGGAGAAATTCAACTTTTTTCAGGATGGGGTTACAACTGACCAGGACTACCCGGACTCTGTCGCCCAGGGAAAAGGTGGTGCCGGTTTTCCGGCCTCTTAAGGTGGCTTCATTTTTCCGCAGGAAATAATCATCACCAAGAGCCGAGTAAGGAATCAACCCGTCAATGAAATAATCATCTAATTCCACAATCAGCCCGGCCTTGGTTATATCAGTGATCAGGCCGTTGAATTCTTCGCCGAGTTTGCTCTTTAACAGACGGAGAATTCTCCATTCCACCAGAGATTTTTCCGCTTCATCAGCAATCCGCTCTCTCTGCGAGCAGTGCAGGGCCATTTCTGCCAGGGGTAACGGCCGCGGCTTTTTACCAGACAGGGCTCTTTTGAGCAGCCGGTGGATGACCAGGTCAGGATAACGTCTGATGGGAGAAGTGAAATGAGTGTAAGCCGACTGGCCCAGGCCGAAGTGTCCGCAGTTTTCTTCAGAATAAACCGCCAGGCGGAGCGAGCGCAAAACCTGAATGGTGATAAACTTTTCTTCCGGACGGCCCTTAAATTGTTCAATAACCTTTTGCAGGTCAGAAGATTTTATCTGACTGGAGCGCGGAAGTTCCACTCCGAAATGCACCAGAAGATTTCTGAGCTTTTCCAGGTCCGAGCGAGCCGGGGCTGGATGCACCCGGTAGAGGCAGGGGTATCCAATTTCCGTCAGGTAGGTGGCCACCGCTACGTTAGCGGCCAGCATGAATTCTTCAATCAGGCAATGGGCCTCGTTTCTTTCTGAAGGTATGACGGCAGTCAGCATTCCTTCCTGGTAAACCAGTTCTGGTTCCAGCAGGTCAAAATCCAGGCTGCCCTGTTTGAGCCTTTTGGCCTTGAGTATTCTGGCCAGCTCCCGCATGGTGAAAAGGTCGTCCAGCAGGTAGTCATAACGCTTCCGTTCTTCGGAGTTGCCCTGAAATATTTTGTAGACGGAATTGTAGGTCATCCTTTCCACGGTTTTGATGACCGAGGGATGAAAATCAGCCTTTATGATGTTGCCCCGGCGGTCAATCTCCATGATGGCTGACATGGTTAGCCTCGGAACCCGCGGCCTTAGACTGCAGAGATGGTTAGAAAGTTTTTCTGGCAGCATGGGCAGGGTGAGGTCCGGGAAATACACGCTGGTACCTCGGAGGTAGGCATCACGGTCCAGGGCTGAACCAGGCTTGACGTAATGAGAAACATCGGCAATGTGGACACCGAGAAGAAAGTTCCCGTTGGACAGTTTTCTGATGCTGACGGCGTCGTCAAAATCCTGGGCTTTTTCTCCGTCAACCGTGATGGTCGTCCAATTCCGGTAATCTACCCGGCCGGCAAAGTCCTGGGGTTGAGGCTCATCAGGCAGAGCTTCTGCTTCCCGGAGGGCTTCTTCAGAGAAACGGTCGGGCAGGTTGTGCTGGTTGATGGTCACTTCCAGGTCCACTCCAGGTTCATCCTGGTAGCCGAGTATCCTAACCAGCTTGAAAGTGCTGCGGTCCAGTTCGACAATCTGTCCGGGCTTGGGTTTACGGGTGCCCTTGATTTTCAGAGGAATTGGCTCTTCAAAAAGAGTATCCATGGGCAGGGCAAACGGCTGTTGGTTGACTTCCAGGAAGAGGCCAAAAAGCGTGGGCCGTCCTCGCTTGAGAATTCTTAAAATCCGGCCTTCGGGCTTGCCCTTCAGGCCTTTTTCTCTGACCATTACTTCCACCAGGTCCCCGGTGACGGCTCCAGCCGTCTGGTGCGGGGGGATGAAGATATCCTGGGTGCCGCCTTCAGGTGATTCTGGGGTGACAAAGCCAAATCCCCTGGGGTTTAGAGAAAAAATTCCTCTCCTCAGGTTTGTGCCTGGCTGTCCCATAATCCTGTCGCCCATGATTTTCAGAAGGCCCTGTTTTTCCAGGTATTTTAAAGTCCCGGCCAGTTTCCGGCGTTCTTTTTTGTTCAGGTTTAGAGCCTTAATCAGTCTGTTCAGACTGACTGGCTTTTTGTTGTTTTTTAGAAATTCTTTTATTTTGTTTTCCATGTTTTTTTCCCTTTGT
>JBBIRN010000231.1:0-3721 GCA_037441785.1 Candidatus Aminicenantota bacterium
TGAAAAAGATGAAAGCCGTGGCTCAGGACTTTAACCACCGGATTTCTCAAAACAAATGAGGTGCTGAGGATGAAAAAACAACTTACTTTCACTTTGACCTGGCTCTTAATCTTTCTCTCTTTTACGCTCACCTCCTGCCACAAAAAAGGGCTGTCCGTGGAAACCTTGCCCCAGGAAACTCTTTCCTCTGATGAAGCTCTGTTTAAACTGGGCGAAGAATACCTGAAGAAAGATACAGAAAAGGGCATTTTGTTCCTCCGTCAGGTGATTTATTCCTTCCCCAAGAGCTTTTACGCTCAGAGAGCCAAAATCCTCATCGCTGATACTTATTTCAAAAAGGGTGATGAGGCTAACCTGATTCTGGCGGCGGCTGAATACCGGGAATTTATCAGTCTCTACCCAACCAGCCCTTCCGTTCCCTACTGCCAGTACCAGATTGCCATGACCTACTACAAAAACGCACTTAAACCAGGCCGGGACCAGACCAAAACCATCCAGGCTCTCCAGGAATTCAGGAAGGTGGTGGCCAACTACCCAAACAGTGAGTACGCCCGCCAGGCGGAAGAAAAAATTAAAGATTGTGAACAGCGCCTGGCCGAGCACGAATTTATCATCGGTGAATTTTACTACAAATCCAGGGCTTACCGGGCGGCCATCGGTCGGCTGCAGGATATCCTCACCAAATATCCTGATTTTAAGAAAATGGATGCAGTTTATTTTTACATCGCCGACAGCTATTTTCAGAGCCGAAACTACGAAGCCGCTTTCCCGTATTTTACTAAGCTGGTGACCGATTATCCGAACAGCAAATTCGTAAAAAAAGCCCAGGAAAGGCTCAAGGCTCTGGAGGAAATCAAGAAAAACAAAGAAAGCAACAAAGATAAAAAAACCGAAACCAAGAAAAAATAAATTAGAATAAGCTAAAATAAATTAAAATAAATAGACAGGCAAGCAAAAAGGAGGACTAATGCCCAGAAAGAGAATGGCTCGATTGATTATATGGCTGACCGTTATTATTATGACATCCACCGGGCTCTTTGCCCAGCGCAGCCTCCAGGATAAGACTTCCGGTTGGTCCGCTGGCCTGATGACCGGATTTTTCGGGCGCGGCCTAAAATGCGGTTCTCAGACCATTACCATGAACACACCGGCCGGTCTTCTGCTGGCTAAAGGCCAGAACCTGGGTGGCACCGTGGACCTGAGCTTTTTTGCCGGTTACGGCCATTCCGGCCTTAACGGCATACTCTTTGACCAGCTGCCCATTTCACTTGATTACCAGGCCGGCGGTATCGGTGGCCTGTTGTTGGGTGTGAAAGCAGACTGGCCCATTTACAGCTTCGGAGCTTACACCGTGGGCCTGACCGCTGAGGGGATGACATTTCTGGGACAGAAAAAGAACTTTACCCTGGAAGGCTTTGCTGAACCGGGCAAAGCGACCATCCAGCCAAATTGGTCACAGGCTTCCAGCGGGCTTTTCCTGCTGTATGATGGTCTGGAAAAAATTCAACCTTTCCTCATCGCCGGAACTTCTTTTCTCTGGGGCACTTTCAAAGCTACGGAAACCATCTCCGACTTGACTGGAACGCAAGGGCAAAAGCTTAAAGCTTCTGGCCTGCTAATGCTGACGGCTGGAGGCAACTTCAAACTGGCAGAAAATTTCCTTCTGGTTCCGTTGCTGACCGTTTATCCAGCCAGTAAGACGGCTCTGTCTGCCGGACTGAGCCTGCTTTATTCTTTTTAAATTAGAACAGGAGAAAGCCCATGAAAAATAAAATTTTAAAGGCCAAAAGCCACAGGAAATTTTTTGCCCTTTCCCTGGCTCTCCTGCTGGTTATCTCTTTGAGCTTAAGCCTTCACTCTTCCGTGGGGCAAAAAGTAGAACGTTTGAGAATTCAATCCGAGAAAAGAATCCAGAAATTGCCGGCTGACTCTTCAGCCACGATTTCTTCCCGACAGGGTAAGTTGAAGGTTTTAGGCCTGGTATCAACTTCTGTTTCAGATAAAAACTACTCCGCGGAAAAAATCCTGGTAAAATTCAGACCCCAGCTGAGCCTTCAGTCCGTTGATTCCATCCTCCAAGCTTACAACGCCAGGCCAGAAAGATTAATCCCCAGAGTTAACGTTCATGTCGTCAGGGTAGAAAAACAAACCACGGTAGAAGAGACGCTGTCCGCGCTGCGCCAAAACCCGGATGTGATTTACGCTGAACCGGTTTACAAGCTCAGGTTGTGCGAGACGCCCAACGACCCGCTCTTCCGCAACCAGTATGCGCTTTATAACCCTGGCGGCGTGCTCCAGATTCCGGGCAGTCCCTCCGGTACCAGCCGGGCTGACATTAAAGCCACCTCGGCCTGGGACTATGCCAAGGGTTCAGAAAATGTGCTGGTCGCTGTTCTGGATACCGGAGTTGATTACAACCACCCCGACCTCAAGAATAAAGTCATCTCCCACGGCAAAGATTTTGTCAACAACGACGACGACGCTTATGACGACCACTGGCACGGAACTCACGTCTCCGGCATCATCGCCGCCGAAACTAACAACGCCGAAGGCATAGCCGGTGTGGCCTGGTACTGCAAAATTTTACCGGGCAAAGTTATCAGCGCAGAAGGTGAAGGCGATTATGACTGGCTAATTGAAGCTCTGGTCTGGGCGGCTGATTTTGAACAGAACGGAAAGAAGGTAGGCGTAATCAACATGAGCATTGGCGGTGACCAGCCTTCCCAGGCTCTGGAAGAAGCTCTTAAGTATTGTTTTAACAAAGGCATTGTTCTGGTGGCTTCCACCGGAAACGATGGCGGACCGGTGCTCTACCCAGCGGCTTATGACCAGTACTGTCTGGCTGTTGGCGCCAGTGATTACAATGACCAGATAGCTGATTTTTCCAATTACGGACCGGAAGTGGATGTGGTGGCGCCGGGTGTCTGGATCTTGAGCACTTACCCGGTGGCTCTCACCGAGCCCGGCTATCTTCCTTATGCTTTTGCCAGCGGCACTTCCATGGCTTCTCCGCATGTGGCCGGACTGGCGGCTCTTATAAAAGCAAAAAAGCCCTGGCTTTCAGCGGCTGATATCATGAAAATCATAAAATACACGGCTGATGATGTGGGCACAACCGGACGGGATGATTACGCTGGCTACGGACGGATAAACGCCGAAAGAGCCCTGAAGCCATACCGTCTGAAATAAAAGCAAGGGTGGAGTAAAATAAAAATAAATTTTTTATTTAATCTGAAAAATAAATTAAACCAATAAGGTCAAGAAAAAATGCTCAGGTACCTGAGGATTAAAAACCTGGCTACCATAGAAGACCTGGAACTGGAGTTAGAACCAGGCTTTACCACCCTGACCGGAGAAACCGGCGCCGGTAAATCCATCATCATTGACGCCCTGAAACTTCTGCTCGGGGAAAAAGCCTCCCCCGACCTCATCAGAACCGGAAAAGAAGAAGCTTCCATAGAAGCCGTCTTTACCCTGGAAGGAGCCCGGGAACTTTTCCAGGACCTGGAGCTGGAGCCGGAAAACGAAATCCTGGTGCAGAGGGTAATTTCAGCCAGCGGAGTTAGTAAATCCTACCTTAACGGTCTTCTGATGCCGCTGAAAAAGCTTAAAGAAATTGGTGAACAGTTGATAGACATCTACGGCCAGAACGACCACATCTTTTTGCTGGACACCAGCAATCACCTGAAATTTCTGGATTCCTTTGCCGAAGCCCTGGAAC
>JBBIRN010000232.1:0-3718 GCA_037441785.1 Candidatus Aminicenantota bacterium
GATAATTAAAAATTAAAAAATAAAGGCCGGAGGTTTAATGATGGAAAAATTTAAGACTGCTTTTATGGTTCATGCGCCTGATGCCGAAGTGTCAAAGCACAGATGCCAGATTGAAACTGGGATGTATCAGCTATTTGTGCAATTAGTTCGGAGCCAGCAGGAAGCTCTGGAAGTAGCCAGAAAGCTGGTGCTGGAAGAAGGTGTCCATTCTATCATTCTTTGTCCGGGGTTTACTTATAAAGACGTAGCCGAGATTCAATCGGCAGTGGAAGGAAAAGCAGCTATTTGTATGTCGCATAGTGACCCGCCTGGCTTCCGGATAACCGCCGCGGCCATGGAAAGAGCCGGCTGGTTCCGAAAATAAAAAATGGGGACACCATCTATATTTCCATTTTTTGGGCTCTTGCAAATGGGGTAAAAATAAGGTAAACGAGTATTGTGTCTCCAGTTTTAAGCAATAAACATTTGCCAGACCTGCTGGAGATAATAAAGCAGGCTGGAAGAGAAGTCCTTAAGGTCTATGCCCAGCTGGAAAAAGACTGGGATGTCCAGCTCAAAGATGACCGCACTCCGATTACTGAAGCCGACCGAATCTCCAACCGCCTCATAACCGAGGGTCTCAAGCAGCTCTTTCCCGACATTCCCCTTATTTCCGAGGAAAACAAGCAGATTCCCTATGAAATTCGCCGCCAGTACGAATACTTCTGGCTGATTGACCCGCTGGATGGAACCAAAGAGTTTATCAAAAGAAACGGAGAATTTACCATCAACCTAGCCCTTATCAACCGCACCCAGCCAGTCGCCGGCTTCATCTCCGTGCCCTGTAAGGGCTTAATTTATTATGCAGTTAAGGGGGAGGGCGCTTACAGAATTCAGGAGAAAAGCAAAGCCGAAGAAAAATTAAGCGAGCCGATGGGAGAAAGCCCGGGAAAGAGTGGCTCAGTCAGCAAAGATGCTGAAGCCAGCACAACAGAAGAAGGAATTATTGTTACCAGGCTGAAAGTGGCTGAATTTTCCCCAACCGAGACAGGCCTGACGGTAGTTGCTTCCCGCTCTCATTTTGACCCGGAGACCCAAAAATTTATTGAGCAGTTAAATAATCCCCGGTTGGTTTCCGTCGGTAGTTCTCTTAAGTTTATGCTTTTGGCCGAGGGCCAGGCTCATCTTTACCCGCGCCTTGGCCGCACCCTGGAATGGGACACGGCCGCTGGCCAGGCCATCCTGGAAGAAGCTGGCGGTCAGGTTCTGGAATTTTACAGCCGCCGCCCGCTATCCTACAACAAAGAATCTCTGGTCAACCCACCCTTCCTGGCTACCGGGAAAATGAAGCCTGCTGATAGAATCTAACCGCAGGCAAAAATTGTTCCAAGCATTTAATCCGTTTTATTTGCTTACGCTCAGTAATCCCTTAGATAATTCTGATTAGCCACTGTTTTTATGTTTAAATGTTTAAGGCCAACCAGCATTGAGTGTTCTAGTTTCGGGTTTGAGAATTACTTTAGGCTTTATGCTTTCAGACTGAAATATTTCCCCTCGTGAATTTTATGTTTAATTTCTACAGAGATGGCTTCGTCAAATTCGGTATCCTCAAGCCAGGGGTTTTTGCTTTTGAAATCATCGAAGGCTTCTTCTTCATTTGAGCCCTCCCCGTAGCCGAGCACCTGAAAATTATCCACATCTGGTTCCTCAAACTTAAGTGACGAAAAGGTAACGCCGTCCGGTGTTAAAAACAAAAATAATCTTTTTCCCATTTTTTATCTCCGACCCTGATTTATTTATAAGCTGATCATAAAAATCTTCAGCCGCTTTGTCCAGCTTATCGAGCGATTATTTCAGGAATGTAGTCTTAAATTTTATTCTCCAGGATCAGGCTGGCAGCCAGTTCTCCAGTGCGCATAGCTGTGGGTACCCCGCCCATGAAAAGCTCACTGGCAGCGTAAATCCCCGCCAGCAACAGGTTCCTGACCGGTGTCTCTACCAGCAACTTCCGGCCAAAGTTTCTCGTCCAGTCTGCTCTCCAGCTCCAGCCGGCTATTGACCCCTGGTAGCGATGTCCCCAGTCCCGGTAGGTGAGTGGGGTGGCCACTTCCATCAGTGCAGTTGCCCCGGCCAGTCCTGGGATAATATTTTCCACCACCCTGACCAGCTTCAGGGCCAGCGCGGTTTTATAGGCCCGATATTCAGGCGTTCTTTTTTTCTCACCGGTCCTGAATCGGGCAAAATGGTCATAATCAAAACCCACCCGAAGGATTAGCCCAAGGTATCCGGGCGGAGCATGGTCTGGCTCGTTATCGGTCCAGCGGCAGACCTCAATTTCTTTGCTTTCCAGGTTAAACCCGTCAGTTCCCCGCCTGGTTTCTTCCGCCTGGCCAGGCCTGGCACAATAAAAAAGGTGAGTAGCTCTCATACGGCTCAGGTCTATTCTATTCGCCTCCACCCCCAGATAAACGCAAATCTCCGAACCGGTGTAAGGTGTTTGCCTGACTTTATCCAAAAAATCACTGGCAACGGCCGCGGGCTCCATCAACTCCAGAAAGGTAGTTTTACTGTCGGCATTGGAAACTATCCATTCTGCCCCGATAAAACTATCATCAGCGATCAGCACACCCCTCGCCTGTCCCTTTTCCACTACGATCTTCTTGACTGGCATCCCTAACCATAATTCGCCACCTTCAGCCCGGATGATTTCCGCCAGCCTGTCGCTGATTCCATGAATGCCCCAGGATGGATACCAGATGCCCTCTACAGCCATGATGTTCCACATCATCGCCAGCGTCAGGAAGGACATAACCGGCTCTCCCGTGCCTATAGACCCCAGAAAATTTACCAGCAACTTATTATTCAAATACTTGCTCAGGACATCGCCAGAAAAAGTCTGTGACCAGGACAAAATCCTGGTTTTCCGGCTTTCTGAATATTCGGTCTGGACCACCTTTTCCTGAAGCGGGCTCAGCTTTTCTAGAAGGTAATCCGGATGCCACAGATAGATATCGTAGATAAGCTTCATAGCCTGTTGCAGTTCCTGGAAAAAGGTTTCCAGGCCGTCTGCTTCCCGGGGGAATTTTCTGGCCAGCTCCTGCTTCAGTTCTTTAGGTGCCACAGAATAAACCAGGTCCAGGTCTCCGGCGATCAACTGGAAATGGTTTCGTCGGAATTCCAGTGGTTCCTTTAAGCCAAGTGAAGACAACAGGCTGCTGACATAACCAGGGTAGCTGAAGGATAGCGGACCCATCGGAAACTTAAAGGCGCCCCGCTGGAAGACATAGCTGGTGCCGCCTGGATGATGGTCTTTTTCCAGCACCAGGACTCTCAGCCCCTTTCGGGTGAGCAAGGCGGCACAGGTCAACCCGCCCAGGCCAGCTCCAATGATAATTACATCGTATTTCACGGCTTTTTTCCATTTTATCAAAGAAAGTTCAGGAAAATAAATCTTGAAGCAATGGGCGTTGACGGAAATTAAGTCTTACTTTTCCTGATGGCGCCAGAATATATTATGAACCTGATAAAGAATAAAAGAATGCTTTCTTTAAAATAATTTTCTGTCCTTAAATTTATTTATTTTTTAATTTTTTAAATCTGGAAGTTCTCAAACCAAGCTGGGCCTTTTTGTTTTTCTCTTTAAGCCGCTGCCGTGGAGAGATAATAAGATCATTGCTGAAGAAATGGCAAGTTTACCAGCAGACTTAAAGGAAAGCAAACAAGATGTTATTACCTATTT
>JBBIRN010000233.1:0-3705 GCA_037441785.1 Candidatus Aminicenantota bacterium
TGGGGGGAAGGTTCTGTCTTTCTTCCTTGGGTCTTAATTTGGGGAAAGGCTTGTGTGGTTCTTTCTGATACCAGTAAGCGACGGTGACCAGGTCCAGGGCCAGGCAGTTGTTGTGGCCGTGCTCGATAGTGGCCTTTAATGACTTCTCAAAAGTAATCGGTGATTCCAGGAAAAAATGGTAACAGTGCGTCCGACCGAGCCAGCCGGTTTCGTTGTTAACCCGGGCGTAGCCGAAATAGGGATGCTGGTAGATTTCCTTGGGCGACCAGGAGCTGTTGAAGAAATCCTCTGTGCCCGTGCCATGAAGAGAAGGCGGCCATTTTTCGCCGTCAATGAAGAACATATCATCCCCTTCGCCGTACCACATGGGAGAAGAGTTATCCACGTAATAATTTATGCCTACAAACTGACCTTTGCCCTCTATCTCGGCAATGACATAATTTCTGGCTCCATCCAGGTTGGCCGATTGCGGTCCAAGCACTCCCCATTCGTTTTCTCCTTCAGGCCCTGGATCAGTCAGCTTTCTGTTCCAGAAAGCATGAAAACGGCCGAGGTCGGCCGGAATTGATTTGTGCTGTTCATAATCAATGTAGTAATAAAAAGCGTCTATCTGCTGGTCAGACTGATTTTCCAGGGTAATCAGAGCTCCGCGGCTAAAGGGCATGGGAAAATAGCTGTTGAGGGCATTTCCTCCAAGCGGTGCGGCCGCCAGCGGCAGGCTGATAAAATTATACTTTTCACCCCAACCCTGGCCGAAGAAATCTCCCAGCGGGCACTCCACGCTTGGTTCTTTTTCCCCGTCCCAGTACATCCTCAAGACAGCGTTTCTTCGGATCATGGGGTCGGCGCAGGCTACGGTTATCCAGATATGCTTGATTATTCCAGCACCATCAAGGCGGGCCAGCTCCACGGTCTGACCGGCCGGAATTTTGATCGCGTCCGAATTTTTCCCGCTGCGGTCATAACTAGAAATCCTTTTCCTCTGGTAATTTTTTAACCTGGCCAGGTCCTCAAGCAGAGAATTACCGGAAAAACTTTCCTGGGCCAGCACCAGGGTAAAGCCCAGGAGAAGAAAAATGGCTCCAGAGAGCAGGATTTTACTTCTGTTCATGATGAACCTCCTTTTTAAATCATCAGAAATAATTATCAACCAACAGCTGACTTTCAGTCCACAATTAATTTGAACTGTCGGGAATAAATTTTTATAATTCAAACTTCCAACAAAGGTGAGAACACCGGATGACCATAGCCATAACGGGCGGAACAGGCTTTATCGGACAGGCGCTGGTTCAGCAGTTGGTGCAGAATGGCCAGGAAGTCAGGCTGGTAATCAGAAAAAGCAGTCAGTTAGGCTCGCTGGCTTCTCTGCCGGTAGAAACCGCGGTGGCCAGTCTGCAGGATAAAATTTCTTTAGCTAAAGCGCTATCCGGCTGCTCCCAACTTTACCATCTGGCGGCTTATGCCCGCAACTGGTCTTCTGACCCTGAGTGGTTTAAAAAAATAAACGTGGAAGGCCTGAAAAATGTTCTGGAGGCGGCTCTCTCCTGCGGGGTCAAAAGAGTTGTTTACGTAAGTTCAAGCGTGGTGCTTGGCCCCAGCAGCGGAAAGCCGGTCAGCGAATCAAGCAGCCGAGGTCATATTTCCTACTTCACTCTTTACGAAGAGAGTAAAGCCCTGTCTGAAAAAATAATTCCAGACTTCCTAGCACGCGGTCTGGAAATCCTTATTGCCCGGCCAACCCGGGTTTACGGGCCCGGTAAACTGAGCGAAGCCAATTCCGTGACTAGGATAATCCGGGCCTTTCTTAAATGGCGGGTGGGGCTAGTTCTCAACCGGGGCGAAGAAACAGGCAACTATGTTTACGTGGAAGACGTGGCCCGCGGTCTGAGGCTGATGATGGAAAAAGGGAAAAACGGGCAGGATTACATTCTTGGCGGGGAAAACATCAGTCTAAAAGGTTTTTACGACCTGCTGGAAGAAGTTTCCGGAGTTAAAGCTTTAAGAATTTATGTTTCAGCCAGAACGGCCAGAAAACTGGCCAGGCTGGAAAAATGGAAAGCCGATCTTCTGCGCCTTTATCCTTTAATCACGGAGGGCTGGGTAGAAACTTTTCTGCGGAATTGGGACTTTTCCCATGAAAAAGCGGCCCGGGAGCTCGGCTACCAGCCGCTCAGCCTGAAAAAAGGTCTGGAGTTGACCTGTCGCTGGCTCCTGGAGAAAAAACCTCGCCAGTTATCAGGCCCATTAAACAAAATTAACTGATTGGAAGCTTTCTGTTTTCGGCGCACGGTTAATCAGCTACTTTAATTTTAAGCTTGCCAGTAATCATCACAGAAGCAATGCCTATAACAATTCCTGAAACAACATCAGCCACGTAGTGGTATTGACCGTAAACCGTGCTGATGAAAAATAGCAGCACCAGAGGCAGGTAAAAGGCAAAATACTTTCCGCCGAGCCGGTAGGCGAAAAAAATCATCACCGTGCCAGCCGCACAGTGAGCAGAAGGAAAAGAACCACCAGCATACTGGACGAAACTTTCAGCTAGCTTCATCAACCACCGGAAAAGAAAACCAGAGTCTGGCTGCAGGCCAGAAAAATAAAACCTGGGGCTGGCCACAGGCAGGATGATAAAAATAATAAAACAGGTCAGATAAGCCAGGCCAAGCGCCAGAAGGTATCTTTCCAGCCAGGCAGCAGACTTTTGCCGGTAGAGAAGATAACCAAGAACAACCACTAACGGCAGGTAAATGACGTAGGCAAAAAGCATGATTTCAGAAAGCCAGGGGGTAAAGAAATGAACCACCGCCTGATTCGGCTGGAAACCAAACAGAAAGCGGTCAACAGCAGCAATTCGGTCATCAAACCAGCCATCATGAACTAGATGAACGAGGCTGCCAGCCAGCTTGTAGCAGTAAGCGTAGGCCACGAGCGGGAGGGCCTTGAGAATAAAAAGCGCCGCAGAATGAGCCTGGAACTTTTTCTGTAATCCCGGCAGGCTGAAAAATATAAAAATAACCAGCAGGTTTAGAGGAAGATAGTAAACACTTTGCCCACCTTTGACCAAAAAATTCACTACCTGAAGCAGAGAAAAAGCTGAGAGGGAAATTATCACCAGCCTGTAAGAAGATGGAAGTTCGGCCCAGCGTGACAGTTTAAACATACTGAACTATTAGTTCATTCCTTAATGGTCGTAATCTCAAACCTCGGTGCGTTCAGGATATGCAGCTTTACCGCACACTGGTCCGCAGCTCTGATCACAGCTTCCTGATATTTATCAGGAAAATCTGCTGGCAGATGGATGTTAATCTTAATTTTTTCTATCAATTTGGCCGCCGGGCTTTTTTCCATCTCCATGGTCAGGTAGATGCCTTCAGTTGACAACCCGCGCTGACGACAGAAAGCCAGCACATAATAACCGGCACAGGTGGCCAGAGAAGCCAGGAAAAGGTCAAAAGGCGCCGGCGCTGCACCGTCTCCACCGGCATAGGCCGGCTGGTCGGTAAGAATCTGAAATCCCTGGTACTCAGCCATGACCTTTAAATTTCCAGGAAAAGTGACTTTGATTTGACGAGTGCTCATGACACCTCCAATTTAGGAATTTTCATTTTACCCCAGAAACAGTATTTTACCAACCAGCCTCTGGCTATCTTTTGGGCATGACTTTTAAAAAGTTAACTGCTCAAGTTCAGAAAAAACCAAAAACTT
>JBBIRN010000234.1:0-3696 GCA_037441785.1 Candidatus Aminicenantota bacterium
GGCCCGGAAAAATCAATCAAATTACTATCACCGTAAAGGTAACCACTTGAGTATAAGTGCCAGCCAGGTACAACCAGCTGTTGTTAAAATAAAAATCTAATTGGCCGTTAAACAGACGACCCCGGCCCTGACCCAGTTCCAGGCTCTGCCCGGCCACCAGTACTCCGTCCACCAGTGGTGGCTTAGGACTGGCCACCCAGGAAACGTTGGAGATGGAGATGACCTGTCCCTGGTCGCCAATCAGGTTTCCTTCAGCTCTGATATAAAGACGCCAGCTTCTGCTCTGAGGCAGCCTGATGGTCACCAGTACCGGGCTGCTGGCACTTACTCTGGGCATAAGGTCAGGGTCCCCGGCCAGAAAACTTATGGAGCTGGGAGAAATGGTCAGCGTCACCCACTGGCCAGACGCCTTTAGCTCTGAACTATCCGGAAAAAGAAACAGCAGAAAAAGAACCAGCCAGCCGGCCTGGAACCATTTAACGAGAAAGGTTTTATTGTCTACTTTCATCTTCTTCCCTAAATAGCCTCGGCCAGCAAGGTGACCACCGTCTGGTAATTTCCCGGGGCATAAAGCTGCGGGTTATCAGCAAAGGAAAAGTACAGGTTGCCCTTAAAAATGCCTGAGCCGGAGATTTTGGCCACCAGCACAGGAGAAGCTTTACTCAGCTGACCGTCAAAAAAACCGGGGCCTTCTGCTTTCCAGCTGATAGTTTCTACCGGGATAGTATAACCCGTACTTTCATCCCTGAGGTCAGAATTTGCCACCAGCCAGATGTTGACGTTTGCTGTCTGACTTCCGGCTATTTTCAAAGTCAGGCTAAAAACACCTTCGTTGGCTGGAATGGCCTGCGGTTGAGTAACCGGGCCAGTCCGGGTGAAAGAAACCTGCGAATTGCTTATTTCCAGGTTGAAGCGCACCGGTATGGTAACCGAAAGATTAAGGAGAGCCTGATCTGACTGGGAAAAAAGCCAGGCCGGAAATAAAGCCAGCAGAGGAAAAACAAAAAGAAAGAAGGTCAAAAAACGCCCCAGGCAGTTAATCCTTCCTTCCCGCGCCGGGGTCATGGTTTTAATCATCACCTTGAAGCCTTTCCGCCCAATATTTTTTCTCCATCCAGCCATCAGACTAAGGCCTCACTTAACTTCAACCTCTTTATCCAGCCCCAGCAGCTCCTCACGCCCAATGTCAATTCTGACTTCAAGGCGGTAACTGCCGGGAGAAAGGTTTTCTTTCAAGGGAATGGATACATAACGCCAGCTACCGGGCAGAACTGGCTCATCCGGAACTTCCAGAGTGCTTACCTTTTTACCCTGAGCATTTTTTATGACCACCTCGCCCTTAAGCCGGAAATGAGTTTTACCGGAGTTGGCTACCTTTATTTTCAGAATCTGGTTGTTGGCTGATTTCTCCAGCAGGACTTCCTCAAGAGTCCCCTGGGGTTCTACCCGGCCAACGACCACATAAACAGCAGCCGCAATCTTGGCTGTAAAAGCTACCTGCCCCAGCCGCATTCCTTCGGGCGTTTCAGGCACATTTTCAAAAGAAACCGCGGCATGATAGCCACCGGCTTCTACGTTCTCGGGTACGGAAATGGTATACCGGACCTGCTTCATCTCTCCGGGTTGAAGCCGGAAGTCAAAGGGGTTAACTTTTATCCAATCTTTGCAGGAAAAGCTCACTGCCTGCTGGCCAACAAAGGAAGGTGTGCCGTCTTCTTTCAGCCACCAGTTTTCAGGATAAACTTTCAGCCTGATCGGCCGGTTGGCGTTGTTACGCACGTAAAAAACATCAGTTAGCCGCCCGCCTGGCTTGATTTTCTGTTCCACCCGGATGGGAGTAACACCAAAGAAGATCTGAGCCTCTACTGCCAATGGTAAAGCACAGAACAGCAAAAAGCAGGGAAAAACCAGAAAGATTAACCAATTCCCTCGCGCTCTAGTCATAACTCTGCCTCCTGCTTTCCAGGCCCCTTTTAAATCAGGTTAATAAATTTTATTGAAATCAAGGCCGGCCGTCAAACAGAAAGGGGGCGAAGAACGCTTGTTCTTCACCCCCTTTATGGTCCTTTCCAGTAAGAGCAATTATCAGACTTTGGACAGGGTAAAAGTAGCGGTCATAGTGTAATTGCCGGGCACCTGATTAACGTAATCTCTGAGGAATGAAAAATTCATCGTCCCCACCTGGTAGGTGAAAACACCTGTCCAGGACCCAGCCTGCACCGCTGTACCATTCTGCAGAGTACCGCTGGTTGCAAAACCAGTGCCTGAAGCGGTCCAGGAAAGGGCACTGGCCGAAATGGTGTTGGAACCATCGGTCAGGTCGCCGTTGGCCGTGACTGTAAGTTTAACTGGCTGAGAAGGAATGACCACGGCAAAAACGGTTACCTGCAAAGCACCTTCAGCGGCCGGAATCTGCCTTGTAGATGGATTAGCCACAAACTGGGGTGCAACATCGTTAAAAGTCAGAGTGGTCTTGTCCAGAGAAAGGTCATACCATTCTAACAGATTAACCCGAAAAGTTACCTGCTGTGTTGACTGTTGCGCCAGACCTGAGCCCAGAAAAAGAATTAGGGTCAGGCTAAGACCTAAGAGCACCTTTGCCAAGTTTTGTTTTTTCATTAAACGTCGCCTCCTAAAAGTTTGGCTAATTTTAAAAAAAGAGGCGGGGCTTGTCAAGAGACCTGAAAAAATTTTTTTGTTGGCGAAAGAAATTGCCTTTCGGGTTTAAAACGACCTTAATTAATCTCTCTTACCTTTCCCTGAAGCACCTCCAGAAATTTTTTTACAGTGAAACCAGCAAAAACACGGCCTGCCACCTTTCCGGAGCTGAAGAGGTCGGCTCTGGTCTTTTAAAAACCAAGCGGCCCTCTTTGAAACCCGGTCCTGACCAGGTAGCAAAAGTGAATTCCTGGTTAAGTCTTACCAACCCCTGGCCATTCAGTTCCCCTTCACCACTCCAGGCCAGGATATCATTACCTGATGAATTCTGACCTGAGCTAAAAATTGTCCCTTTTAGCAGCACCGTTTTCCCGGCGGCCACAGACAGAAGAGCTTTAACTTCTACCGGTTGACCGGCTATCACGTCCGTAATCACTACGGCCTGTTCCTGACCAGACTTCAAATCATTAAAACCAGGAGCACCTATTTGAAGCACCAGCCATTCTTTTATCTCCACTGAGATACGAAGGTTGGCTGTGTTCTGAGCCAGCCCGGCCACGCCCAGTAATAAAATCAAGCTCAGGCAGGCTCCGAGTTTCAAAAGCTGCTCTCTTGTTATCGCCTTGCTTTTCATGTTAATGTTCCTTTTCCGATTCCCATCTTTTTATCTCTACTTGATTAAAAGCAACCTTCATGCCAATTGGTAACGTCCGGCTTATGGCTGTAATTCATTTATAATGAATAAGTTACAGAAGCGATAATTTTTGGCCTATGTTCGTTTTCGTTACACTGATTGGAGATGCTTTATCTAAACTTTTTGTAAATAATTGATATGAAACATTTTATACATAAAGCCAAAAGTGTTCGGATTTATTACACAAAAACTGCTGAGGGGATGGCCTGAGCATCTATTTTTTCTGCTCAACTGGCTAAACTATGGGTAAAAATTAGAGATTCCTGCTTCCTTATACCTACGTTAAATCTAGGCTAACTCATTGATATTGATAATGAAGCCAATGGAAAAAATATCAACAAAAT
>JBBIRN010000235.1:0-3635 GCA_037441785.1 Candidatus Aminicenantota bacterium
ATGTTGCTCGATTATAAAGGATGAGGGCACGGGCCCTTTTAGGTCATAACTCTCTCCTTTATAACGGAAATTTAATTAAAGGAGAGATGTTATGAACATCTACGTAGGAAATCTTTCAAGGGACTTAACCGAAAGCGAACTGAAGGAAACTTTTGAAGCTTTTGGTACAGTCAACAGCGCTTCCATCATCAAGGATCGCTACACCGGAGAATCACGGGGCTTCGGCTTCGTGGAAATGCCCAACCAGGAAGAAGCTCAGGCTGCTATCAACGGCTTGAACGGCAAAAACCTGAAGGGTCGCACCGCTACCGTCAACGAAGCCAGACCGCGCACGGATAAACCCCGCAGCGGTTTCGGCGGAGGACGCGGTCGCAGTTCTTCCGGCGGCAGACGCTATTAATCATTTTTAAGATAACTTAGTAGCTAAGCGCAAAACAGGGCCAGGTCATATGACCTGGCCTTTTTTTTATCTTTCACCCGCTGGCCGATTGCCAACGGCCATCATCCAAGTTGGCGGATAAACTAACCCGTGGCCTGGTTCATCTGAACCCTGGCCTTACTCTCTTACTCTAATTATCATTCTCATTCTAACTCATTCTAAATAGGCGATGACTTCAATCTCCACCCTGGCTCCACCCGCCAGACCGCTTACACCAAAAGCGCTGCGGGCCGGCTTGTTTTTTGGAAAATAAGTCACGTAGATAGAATTCATTTTTGCCCAGTCGGCTATGTCAGCCAGCATCACTGTGGCTTTAATCACTCTGTCCATGGAAGAACCGTATTTTTCCAGCGTGCTTTTTATGTTTTCCAAGCACTGCTTGGTTTCAGCTTCAATGCCACCTTCCACGAGTTTGCCGGTTTTGGGATCGCGTCCGAGCTGACCGGAAAGGAAAAGCAGATTACCCACCCGGACGGCTTCGGAGAAAGGGGCCTGGGCTCTTTCCGGCGAGCTTAGGTACTCTATTTTGGGGGCGGTCTTAGCCTGCTGGCTGACTGGTTCCTGAGCTTCAGTTTTAAGTGAAGTCAGGACCATCAGAACACAGGAAATTAAGGCCAGCCACAGGAATAAAGATAAGAAATGCAAACGACTCTTGTTCATTTCAGGTTTCCTCCTTCTGTTTTTGCTCTTTATGAGTTTTTATCACTCAAGTTTAAAGCAAGTCAAGCAAAGGATGTGAGTTCGCCTGAGACATGTTGCCAGCTTCCCTCAGGCCTGGTATAATAAATCCTACTAAAATAGTAGGATATAAAATTATCATTGACCATAAAGTTTTTCGGCTGTGTTATAATTTTAAAGTGAGGAGGAGGGAATATGAAAATAAACGGCCAGACTAAACTGCATGCCTTACTTGAAGAATATCCGTATTTACTGGACTTTCTTGTGACTCTTTCACCTCAATACGCTAAGTTGAAAAATCCGCTACTGCGTAAAACGGTGGGGCGTTTGGCCACCCTTCAACAGGTAGCCGAAGAGGGTAAAATTTCCCTTGAAGAGCTGTTGTCCAGTTTAGAGGGAGAAATAAGAAAAAGAACCATGAGGGCTGGGGAAGAAGCCAGCTCGCTGGCTCAGGGCAAGTTTTCGGACACCGCCAGAAGTGAGGCTTTAAAGCAGATTATCAGGGAACTTCATCGGGGAGGGAAGGTAGAAGAGCTCAAAGAAAGGTTTGCCGCGTTGATAAAAGACGTAGGCCCGGAAGAAATCGCCCGTCTGGAACAGCAGGTTATAGAAGAAGGCATTCCAGAAGAGGAAGTTAAAAAGCTGTGCGACCTGCATGTTAAGATTTTTGAAGAGTCCCTTGAATCTCAAAAGGCACCTGAGGTTTTGCCCGGGCATCCGGTGCACACTTTGATGGCGGAAAACAGGGCCGCGGAAAAGCTCCTGGCTGAAATAAGATTGATTTTAGAAAGGCTTCCCCGGGAGAACAATGAACTGGAGCGGGAAAGTAATTTTAAAGAGCTGGCAAATCTTCTGGCTGACTTGGGGCAAATTGACCTTCATTACCTGAAAAAAGAAAACCAGCTTTTCCCTCGGCTGGAAAATAAAGGAGTAGTCGGCCCTACCAAGGTGATGTGGGCTATTCATGATGACATCAGGAAGGGCCTAAAAGAACTCAGGAAGATGGTGGAAGGGCAGGGTTATTCAGAAATTAGAGTGCAGGAAATTGTTTCCAGGTCAGAACAGCTCATTCAGATGATTCAGGATATGATTTACAAGGAAGAGAAAATACTTTTTCCCATGAGCCTGGAAGTGTTAAGCGAAGTTGATTGGGCCAAGGTAAAACTTGGCGAGGAAGAGGTAGGTTATGCCTGGATAAAACCGGGCCAGGTTTGGCAACCGCACCTTCAGCCCTCTCCGCAGTCTTCAGCTCCCAAGGCCGCTTATTCTGGCTCGGAAATGAGGGGAGGGATAGAGGGGGCTCAGGAACAAAGACCAGAATCTGCCGGACAGCCGGATGAGCAGGCAGGAAGAGATGCGGATGTTTTCGCAGCGGGGGGAGAGAATACCGGTATCGCTGGAAGCGGAATGGTTGGGGTCCTGCTCAACCTGAGGACCGGTCAGCTCAGCCCAGAACAGGTGGACCTGATGCTCAGGCATCTGCCGGTGGACATCAGTTTTGTGGATGAAAATGACACAGTTATCTACTATTCTGATACACCCGGCCGTATTTTCCCCAGGAGTCCCGGAGTTATCGGCCGTAAGGTGCAAAATTGTCATCCGCCCAAAAGCGTCCACATCGTTAACCGAATTCTTGAAGCCTTCAAAAAAGGTGAACAAGATGTGGCTGAGTTCTGGATTGAGCTGCAGGGCCGGTTCATTCACATCAGGTATTTCGCCGTACGCGATGAGCGAGGACGTTACCGTGGCTGTCTGGAAGTCAGCCAGGATGTCACGGCTATCAGGGCCCTTCAGGGTCAAAAACGTTTACTGGATTGGGAGTAATGGGACAAGCACTAAAGTAAGGGTACGAATACTCTTCTGTTCATGGGTGGTGTAAAGATAGATTGTGGACTATCAGTCAGTGAAGAAAGGAGACAGGATTACACGTCCTGTTTATCGTTCATTTAAAGAAGATGTTTTTATTGCCTGGCGAAACTTTTCGGGGTTAAAGCTCATCAGGTATTTGACGATGTTAGTGTAGGTGTTGTGGAAGCCGAAGCCGCCTTTCTGCATTTCCCTGATGGCTTCTTCTTTTGACCAGCCCTGGACGACTATCCGGTAAAAAGCGGAAAAAAGCCCGGCCCGGTCAGCTCCATGATGACAATGGATGAGAGCAGGTAAGTTTTCCGGGTTGGTTACAAGATCCAGAAATTTTTTCAGGTCACCTTCCCGAACTTCAGTGGCCTTGGAAGGGATGTCAAAGTATTTTAAATTTGTCCCAGACAGGAGTTCCCGGTCTGAGTGTTCACTGCGCAGGTTAATGATAGTCTTTATACCGAATTTTTCTAAGGCCCTGAAGCCTTCAGCCGTGGGCTGGCCTGAACGGTAAAGAGTTTCAGAGACCTGGTGGAAATTGGGAACGCCTGGTAGTGATATGGGCTTGGCCCAGTTTTCCGGCCGTGGTCCTGATTCCTGGCAGGCCGGTGTGCTGGAGAGCAAGAACAGAAGAAGGAATGGAAGAAAAAAGATAACAGGC
>JBBIRN010000236.1:0-214 GCA_037441785.1 Candidatus Aminicenantota bacterium
CGTCAGCGGGAAGAAATTGAGAAAGCTCTGGATGAAAAAAATCCAGAAAGAAAGAGAACTGGCCAGGCAACAGCTGGCCCAGATAGAAGAAGAAGTAAAAAAAGAGTGGAGCACGCTGGAAGAGTATGCCAGAAATTGGGGACAGCTGGAGGAGGAAGGCAATCTCCTTCTCGGCCAGATAAACGATTGTCTGCAGAGAATAATTAACCGCCAA
>JBBIRN010000236.1:235-3616 GCA_037441785.1 Candidatus Aminicenantota bacterium
AAGGTTGGCCAGAGAGACGGCCGATGATATTAAAGTTTTACACGAGCTCCAGCACCAACTGGAAGAAATCCGGAAAAAATCTCAGGAACAGGCTGGACTGGTCAGCCGGAGACTGGAAGAAAGGTTCGGCTTAAAAACCGGTGTTCTCACGGCAAAGCAGGAAATACCTGATTTGATGGACCTTTCGCCGGAGCTGGAGAAGTTAAAAAAGATAAAAGAGCTTCTTACTCTGGAACAAAAATCAGCTACAGAAGAGCTGGTTTCACCAGCAGAAGTTGAGGCTCAGGAAGAACCAGAGCCAGCCGGCCCCCCGCTTGAAGAAGAAACAAAAATTAAAGAAACACCACCGGAAAGGCCAAAAGATATTTCTTTGGAAGATAAATTAACAGAAGAAATTAAAAAAGGATTGATGGAAAGGATGGCCTCGGCCGCTGGAACGGAATCCGGGCTGCAAGAAGTTGCCGAAGAGAAAAAGGAATTTTTAAACCCCAGAAAAACGGGCCGCGAATTGCTTGACCCCTACTACCGGGAGGAACAGGCCAACGGTTCCGGGGAAATTGGCTACTACCAGAAGGAAAGCAAGATTATTGTAGAAGTTGGCGATCTACTCAATAGATTAAAAGCCACTGTGGAAGAGGCCAGAAAACTCAGCTACAAGCTTTCTTTTATCAGCAATAAAAAAGAAGAATTTTTTCTCAAACAGGAAATCGTCCGTTATCAGGAAGGCCTCAGAAAATATTTACAGAGGATTTTGCTTCTGGTGGAGAAAGAAGGGTTTCGCTTTCCATCCATCACTCAGGATCTCATCAACCGGCATACCATAGAAGACCTAACCGAATTGCTGCGGGTGCAGAACTGGGGAGCCGGCCAAGACCTGGATTATTTTGAAAAGGAAGTCATTTCCCTCCTGGTAGCCTTTAAGAACAGGACTACACCGGAGAGCCTTTATTATGCGGCTATAAAGAAAGAGCTGGAAGCTTAATTTGCGGCTGTCCGGGGCAAAGAGAATAATTCTTTCGCTTAATTCTGAGCTTCTTTCTGAATCTGCTCAAAGTAATTTTCCAGAACCTGAAAATCTTCAGAGCTAAGAGAAGTAAATTTCAGGCCGGTATAAAAATGGGGAGAATCATTGCCCATTCTTTCGGAATAGACCACCTGACTTTTCAACGGATGAGCTTTCTTACCAAGGATTAGCACTACCTCTAACGGCAGGTTTGAGGGGTAAGGCTTTTCGGAAATGAATTTAACACCACCGAGACTGAGGTTGATGGTCTTACTGACTTTGAGTTCTCCGTTTTCCCGGTAGAGCAGCAGGGTGGAGTTGTAATATCTCTTAAAGTGCCTTTTTTCGCGATAAAGTTTTTCCTGGGTAGAGATGGCCAGGGTAGCCTGACTTGGCTTTTCCCAGTCTCTGGAATAAGCTACCACCATATTTTTGGTTAAGGACCTGGTCTGAAAATCTGAAGGCGGTAGCCTCCAGGTCTGCTTGCCTTTGGCTTCAGCCAGAGCCAGGTCAGATTCATGCACCAGGTGCTTTATGTCTTCCTTGGTTAACTGTTCGTTGCTGGCCAGTCGTTTTCGGGGGAAGATGGTCACGCCAAAGGACATGGTCAGGTTGTTGCGGGGCTGGAATTCTTCAAACGGGAAGTAGTGTTCTTCCACGTTTTTCCTGATTCTCTCCGTTAGCTGGCAGGCTTCTTCCAGGCTGCCCACGCCGCTGAGGAAAAAGAGGAACTCTTCACCCCCGTAGCGGCAGATGAGGTCGTCCTCTCGCACTGATTGTTTGAGCACCGTGGCTAATTCTTGCAGCAGGTGGTTACCGGCCTCGTGACCATTACGGTCGTTGTAATTCTTGAACCAGTCCACATCGCCCATCACCAGAGCAAAGGAGCCCTCTTCCCGCTTTCTCTTGCTCATGGAATTGACTTTCTGGAGCACTTTATCAAAGAAAGCTTCCCCGCGTAGCAGTCCGGTGAGAGGGTCATACTGAATTAAGTTGAGCTTGGTCATGGCAATGGCCAGGTGCTCAGAAATGTTGCGCAGGATATGCTGGTCATCTTTGGAAAAGCCTTCCGAGGAGAGATGCCCCAGGACCAGCTTGTTGTAGAGTTCTATTACGCCAATGGTTTCTCCCTCGTAAATAATGGGCACGGCCATGATGCTTTTCAGGGGACTTTTCAGGTTATTTTGGTACCGCGGTGAATAACGTTTATCATAAGTTAAATCGCTGATGTTAACTTCCTGGCCAAAACGGGCTACGGCGGCCGCAAAGTCCGGGGCATCAAGCCTGGCCACGTACTTAAAGGTTTCAGGATGGTTAATAAAAGAATCGTCCCAGATGATGGGCTTGAGGAATTTACCCAGAGCTTCGTTTTCTTCGATGATGTAAATGGTCATGCCCTGGGCCTGAAGCAATTCTTTGATATCCGGGATGATGCTCAGCAGGCTGCTGACGTCGTTGGCGGAATAAATCTTCCGGATGATGTTTTCTATCTTCTGCCGTTCTTTCTGAAACCAGACGTAGCGGGTTTCAATGGAGATTCTTTTTTCTAGCTCCCGGATGTAATTCTCGTTGATCAGATGTTTGATTTCCGCGATTTCGTTAAACAGGTGCCGGGTGTTGACGGTGTTCAGGTTAACTGACTGGCGGAGTTGCGACCATTCTCTTTTTAACCGGGCCAGATAAAGGCTTCGTTTCAGAACCTGGCTCAGGATTGGTTCCAGGGAATGCCCGTCTTTTTCTATGATAAAATCCAGGTGAAATTCCACCGGCCAGGTAAGGAAGACCTGGAAGGTTTCGGCCTCATTCTGCCCTAAAATGATAACCGAACATTCGGACTGGAGAAAATCTTTCCAGGTTTCATAATGGCCAAATTCCGCATCAACTATTAAAGCCCAGATGTCTCTATTTTCCAGCACGGAAGGGATTTCTTCTCTGGCATGAATGACCAGCGGCTGGCATTCTCTTTCGCTGACCCGGATAACACGAAGAGCCTGGTCAACGTTTTTTACGTATACCAGTATGTTTATCTGCTGCATTTTTACCGGGATGCTGCTCCCTTTGCCTCCGCTAACCTTGGCTTTTCCTCAAACATAATTTAATAAAATCAACCGCCAGAGTCAACTTTTTTTTCTTTTATAATATTAACGGGAGAAATTCAATTCTTTCTCACCGGACAACAGTTTTTGCTTAACCAGTTTGAGTGTGCTATATTTTAGCCTGAAATTGAAGGTGAGAGTTTTCCATGGTTAGAGTCAGGTTTGCTCCCAGCCCCACGGGACATCTTCATGTGGGGGCACTTAGAACCGCCCTGTTTAACTGGTTGTTTGCCCGTCATCATCACGGCACTTTTATCCTGAGAATAGAAGATACTGACCAAG
>JBBIRN010000237.1:0-3614 GCA_037441785.1 Candidatus Aminicenantota bacterium
GGTCCAGATTTAGGCAAGCTTGTTAGCCGAAGGCTTAGACTATTCGGTTAACTAAAAAACGATGTTATTTAAATGAGGGCTTATCTAATACCCTCATGCCTTTTGCCTGTCTGACTGGAATTAAGGCAAAGAGCCTTTTCTTCCAGTTCACCAGTCCAGTAACTTCTACAATAGTCTAAGCAAGTTATTTAACTTTTTTATAGCCGGCCGGGACGTCGTAGGTTCCCTCAGGTGCGGTTTTCTCGCCGAATTCCAGCAGCTCGGTGCTGGATTTTACCTGAGTGTTCATGACTTCAGTCCTGTTCAGCTGCAGAACGATGACGCCCTTGAGCTTAGACATTTCCTGGTAAATTTTATCTATCATTTTCTCAAAGCCGGGACTTCCGGCCATCATGGCGTTGGTCAGCATCAGGTAGCTCTTCCAATCAATCTTCAACTCCTCCGTGGCCCAGGCCTCGGACTTAACTTCTCCCATGGCCATTTTGGTATCAATAAGATACTTGCGGCAGTTCCAGTTGCTGATTTTTTGCTTTTCGGAAGTTGGAGTTACTTTGATTTCCATACTCTCGGCGAAAGCTTCAGCCATGTCCTGGGCCATTTCCGCAAACTCTTCTGCTTCCTTGCCCTGGCCGGCCACGTTTTCGTCAATCATCTGTTTGACGTTCAGGGGCATCTCCCGGTAGGTCTTTTTCTGGTGGTCAATCTGGTAAAGGAGCCCCTTGTCCATTCGCATGATGTTAGTTTTCTTATCATCGGTGTCTGTTCGCGATTTTTCTTTGGCTATCCAGGTGATGGTGATTTCGTCTTTTGCCGGCTGAGTCTGGCCCATAATGCTAAAAGAGTCAGTATGAGTTTTCTGCTTCATGTATGTGTCAGCCTGAAGGTTGATGGCCGTCAGAAGCAAAAAACCTGAAAGAACAAATCCAGCTACTAGCAATACTTTGATTTTCATTTTTCCTCCTGTTTATGGCTGTTGGTTGATTTAAATCATTTTGCCACCGGAGTTCTTTATGGGCTTATTCGAAAGACACCCAGGTTTCGTTGGTAGCTTTTTTATCAGAGTTAGCATCGTAGACAGTTGTGATTATCTTATATTTCCCTGGAGTCAACCCGCTAAAATTGTAATTGAAAGTGATAGCTACTTCTTTGTTGGGATGCCAGGATTTGAACGGAAGATCAGCAAATTTCTCCTGACCACCCAGAATCTGACCGTTTTCGTCAGCCACCTGGAAGTCAGCCAGAAAACGAAATTCGTAATATCCGTTTTCGCTCCTAGCAAATCGGTAGCCTGCTGGTTCTAAGTAAAGATAGATGGTCTGACCGTCAGAGTAGATGTCATCATCTTCCGGCTCATAGACACCGTAGGAATTGTTCTGGGCTTTAACCAGAGTGGGGTTCAACAGCAACAGGGGTGATTCTTCCCAGATTTTACCCTTTATCAAATCAATATTCTTAAGAGCGGCGGGGTAATCTTTATTTCTTAAAGCTTCCAGAAAAGAATCATGCCAGGTGCGATAGGCTTCCGGGACTGTTTCCATAGCTTTAGTTGCAGCCGGTTGCTCTTCAGCTCTTTCGGCTTTTCTGGAGCAATCCACAGACAGAAAGACAAAAATAAGAACAAAAATGCTTGCTAAAATCGCCCTTTTCATTTTCCCTCCTTCCAGCGCGGGCCAAGACGAAAATATTTAATTACAAATTAGTTTTTCCTGTCAAATAAAAATTTCTTTCAGGCTAAGACTTGGTATCCAGTCTGGAGGTAGTATATGGAAGCGACGCCGTGGTGGTCTGGCTATTGGGGCTGGGGCCGAAGAGGCAGGGAAATTTATCAGGTTGGTACTTGAAAAAGCAGGGCTTCTCCGCAAAAATTAATCTTACTCGATAAATTAAACTTTGGAACGGCTATTTTTTCTGCGTTGCTTTTTCTTTTGCACTTTCTTCTTTATCAGTAATCTTCTTGAGCTCAAACACGCCGCCGGGCTGGATTTGTTCAAGCCCTGTGACCTCACCTTTCTGGTCGAAGATGAAGCGGGCTCTTATTATGGGTGCCTGCTTTAAGTAAAATTCATCTCCTAAGTCTGGTACCAGCTCAAACACCGGCTGGCCGGGAACAAACAGGGTCAAAGTGTTGCCCTTAAGTTCTATAGTCGTCACCTGATTCAGGATCACGTATTTCCCGGTGAGCTTTTGCAGGAATTTCGGGTCGTAGTAGCGTTCATCCGGCTTTTTCTTAAAAACTATGTTATCAGCGGTCGGTTCGAAAGGTGCAGCCACAGCAGCCACGTTGCCGTTGACGTCGGTCTGGAAGGTAAGCTTCATGTTTTCGAAAGTCGGGTCATCGCCCTTCAGGCCATTAAAAGTCTCATAGTGCCAGTGCTCAAGCGGCGTGGTAATGCCGTTATAGGTAAAGGAAAGCTTTCCGTCTTTGAAGTTGACTTTAAGCTCGCCGTAGCCGGGATGAAAATAAGTCCCGGCATATTCGTTAAGAGAGTGGGCTGGTCTAGTACCCGGTTTCCTTCTGGCCGTAGCCTTCTGCTCGGCTTTTTTGCCCAGCTCTTCACCCTGAGTCTGATTGCGGACGGCTTCACCAATCCAGTCCACCGGCTCCAGGCCAAATAATTTATCAGTCAGAGTTCGCACCAGTAGCTCGGGCAGTCCAGTTCCGTTTCTGTTGGTCAGAATGACAAAGCCGTAGCCGTCGTCGGGCAGCATACTGACCAGTGCCGAGAAACCATCAATGTTGCCGCCATGATAGACTCGTCTGTGCCCGCGGTAATGATCAACGAACCAGCCCATGGCATAGCTTACCGGACCTAAATACGGTGTGGCCTGGGTCTGTTCTATGGGCATATGGGGCAGATGCAGGTCTTCCATGGAGGCCGGGTTCAGAAGCTGCTTATCGCCAAATTTTCCTGAATTCAAATGCACAATTACCCAGTTGCTCATTTCCCGCACGCTGGAATTTATGGAACCGGCCGGGCCCATGTTGGTAATGTTGCGGAAAGGAATTTTCTGGATTTTACCGTCGCGGTAGAGATAGGGCTGAGCAAAATCCTGGTCTTTCTGCGAATCAAGAACTGAAAAATTGGTTCTTTTCATCTGCAGCGGGTCAAGCACCAGCTCCCGGATAGCTTCTTCCCAAGTCTTGCCGCTCAGCACTTCAAGCAGATAACCGGCTGTGAGATACATCAGGTTGTTGTACTGGAATTTCTGGCGCAGGTCCGCTGTGAACTGAAGATAGGCCAGGCGCCGGACCAGTTCCTCCCGGGTTGCCTGGTAATTGTTGTACCAGACAAGGTCGTGGCGGGGGAGGCCGGAGCGGTGGGTGACTAAATCCCGGGGTGTCATCCTTTCAGTTATCACCGGGTCTGAAAGCTTAAACCAGGGAATGTAAGTGCGCACCGGCTGGTCCCAGCTCATCTTTCCTTCGTCAGCCAGCCGGGCCATGGCGAAAGTGGTGAAAGCTTTGCTGGCTGAACCTATGGCCAGCAGAGTGTCGGTCGTCATCGGCAGCTTGTTCTCTACATCGCGCCACCCGAAGCCCCTGGCAAAAATCACTTCCTTGCCCTTGACCACGGCCAGAGCCAGGCCCGGGACTTTGAGGTCAGCCATAGCTT
>JBBIRN010000238.1:0-3579 GCA_037441785.1 Candidatus Aminicenantota bacterium
TCCCGGAAAGCATTTCTGAAATAAAACGACAGAAGCTACAGGCAAGCGGGGCAGCCCTTACCCTGGTAAATGGTCCCTGCGAAAAAGCAGAAGCCCTGGCTCGTCAGGTGGCTCATAGAGGCCGAAAAATTTTCGTCTCTCCCTATAACGACGAGCAGGTAATTGCCGGCCAGGGAACCTGTGGACTGGAAATACTGACCGAACTGCCGGAAGTTGAAGAAGTGGTGGTGCCCGTTGGCGGAGGCGGCTTGATTTCTGGCCTGGCTGTTTATCTTAAGGAAAAAAAGCCCGGGCTAAAGATAACGGGAGTGGAACCAGAAAACTCAGCCTTCATCAAACATTCCCTTGAGTCTGGACATCTGAGAAATGATTTCCCGGAAAAGCCCACGCTGGCTGAGGCTGTGGCTGGCGGCCTGGAAGAAGGTTCCCTGACCTTTGACCTCATAAAGCGTTATGTTGACAGAGTGATAACCGTCAAGGAAGAAGAAATTGCTGAAGCCATCAGATGGCTTTTCCGGTATCACGGGAAAAAGGTGGAAGGAGCTGGAGCGCTGTCTCTGGCTGCTGTTATCTCCAGCCCGGGACTTTTTACCAGGCGCCAGGTGGTGGCCGTGGTTAGCGGTGGAAATATCCTGGATTCCCTGTGGCAATCCATTATTTCTTAGAAAACATATAGGAAAAATAGGATAAAAAAACGGGAAAAATAAAAAATGAAAACAGGAACTGGTGATAAAAATCAGGTTAGCCCGAAGACCTGCTTGCCCCTCATTTTCTTTTTGCTGATTCTAACCTTCGTTCTCCTTCCGCTCACCGGCTGCCGCGGCCAGAAAGCAGAAGAAAAGGCCAAGAAACCTCCCGGAGAAGAAGTGATGGGTGGCCAGAGCTTTACTGTGGGGGTGCTGGTGGCTTTTGATTCTCCTACCTCCGAGGAAGTGCTGAAAAGTTTCAGGTCCACTCTGGAAAAATATCAGCAGGCCTCCGGGCAAAAAGTGGAACTCAGGATAGAAAAAGCCAGGGGAGAGCTGGCCCTCTTACCTGAGCTGGCCCGCAAACTGGCTGCCAACTGCCAGGTACTGGTCCCGATTTCTACGCCTGCTCTTCAGGCGGTGATGATTGCTACAGAGAAAATACCGATAGTTTTTTCTTCTGTGGCCAACCCCTACATTCTAAGAGCCGGTCGCACGGCGGTTGACCACGACCCCAGGATTACCGGTGTATGCTCTACTGCTCCTGTCAAGCAGGTTTTAGGCCTGATAAAAGAGGTCAAGCCAGGCGAAAAGAAAATAGGCACCATCTGGACGCCGTCGGAAATCAATTCGCAGTACTACCTGGAGTTGATGAGCGAAGCAGCCGAGGAGCTCGGACTGGAACTGGTCAACACGCCGATTGATGAGGCTGCAGACCTCGTTTCTGCCTTCCAGTACCTGATGCAGCAACAGGCAAAAGTTATCTGCCCGGTATCTGATAACACCATCAACGCCAATTTTGACCAGCTGGCCCGGCTGGCTGAGGAAAATCGGGTTCCGCTTTTTGCTGCTTTTGCTCTGGGCGCGGAGCTAGGAGCTTGTGCTTCCATGGGGTTCGGTTTTGCCGACATCGGGAAAAAGACGGCTGAGCTGGTCATCCGAGTGAAAAACGGAGAATCGCCGGCCCTCATTCCTTTTCAGTACATGGATAAGGTTCTTTTTTACATCAACGAAGAGGCTTCCAGAAAACAGGGCCTAAGCTGGCCACCACAGATTTTAAAAAGGGCCGATGTAATTCTTAAAACAACTAATAAAGACGGGGGAGGCATAAATTTCAGGGCAGGGAGTATCGGATGAGAGGGAAAAGCTTTTTAAAAAACGTCTTTATAATTCTGGTTTTTATCATCCTCGGGCTGGCTCTGGCTATCTGGCTTGCTTTCCGGCTATCTCTTCCAAGTAAAAAGGCCAGACAAGAATTAAAGGGCCTGCAAAACCAGGTGACGGTAACCTGGGATAAATGGGGAGTTCCCCATCTTAAAGCGGAAAAAGAGGAGGACCTGTTTTTCGCCACCGGTTATGTTCAGGCCAGGGAAAGGTTGTGGCAGATGGAATTGTTCCGCCGGCTGGCTCAGGGACGTCTGGCTGAAGTGCTGGGCCGCCAGGCCCTTGATACAGACCTGCGGGTGATAAACCTTGGCTTCCGGGAAGCCATACAGAAAGATTATGAACGGCTTGACCAAAGGATGAAACAACTGCTGCAGGCTTACGCCAACGGGGTTAACGCCTACCTGGATAGGCTAAAGTGGAACTGGCCGCCAGAATTTCTGGTTTTAAGGTACAGACCGGAGCCGTGGAAGATAGAAGATACTCTTTCCCTTAAGTATTTGCTGGCTCTGGGCCTCTCGGCTGATTTTGAATCAGAAATAATTCGCGGAGAGCTGGTGAGCAGGCTTGGCGCGAGAGCCCTGGACATCATGGAACCGGAGCTTAATTTTCTACCCGAGCCTGAAGCAAGGGTGGAGATTCTCCAGTTGAGTTTTGAGCGACCTGAAATCATGGCCGGTTCAAACAACTGGGTGATTTCGGGAAAATGGACGGCTTCAGGCCGGCCGATTCTGGCCAACGACCCACATCTTGCCATAACCGTGCCACCCATCTGGCTAGAGATGGGTCTGGAGTGCCCGGAATTCAAAGCTGCTGGTATGACTCTGCCGGGAGTGCCGCTGGTGGTCATCGGCCATAACGAAAAGATAGCCTGGGGTGTAACAAATTCTTACGCTGATGTGCAGGACTTGTTTCTGGAAAAATTAGACCAGAGCGGAAATTTATACTTGAGAGGCGGAGAATGGAAGCCGCTGGCGGTAAGAAAGTATGACCTCAAAATCAGGGGAGAAAAGCAGCCCTTTGCCTACCAGGTCCGCTGGACCGAAGAAGGGCCGGTACTGGGAGAGAAAATTCTCAAGAGCCCTCAGGTAATTTCTTTGCGCTGGTCCATCTATGAGGGCGACGACACGGTAGCTGCTCTTTATCAGATTAACAGGGCCGGCAACTGGGAAGAATTCTGCCGTGGAGCCGGTCTTTTTGCCTGCCCGTCTCAGAATTTTGTTTATGCCGATGTGGCCGGGAACATTGGTTATTACCTTACGGGCAAGATTCCCCGGCGTAAAAAAGAAATCGGCCCCTATCCTTACCCGGGCTGGAAAGATGAGGCTCGCTGGGAAGGTTATTTAACGGAAGAAGAAAAACCAAATCAATTTAACCCGGAGAAAGGGTACCTGATCACGGCCAACAACAACATCCTGCCCCCGGGGTTCAAGCAGTATCTGAGCTATGACTGGCTGGCTTCTTACCGCAAAGACCGTATAGAAGAGCTGCTGCTTTCTGGTTCGGCTTTTACTGTGGAGAAGATGATAGCCGTGCAAAATGACGTTTTTTCCAAAAGAGCGGAGCGGGTGAGGAAAATACTGGCTGGCTTAAAATTTGAAAACCCGCAGGCTGAAGAATTCAGGAAAATTCTCGGTCAGTGGTCAGGGGAAATAAAAGAGGGGTTGGCGCCGGCTGTTTATGAAGTGTTCATGAAAAAACTGGAAGAGCTAACTTTAAAAGATGATTT
>JBBIRN010000239.1:0-1224 GCA_037441785.1 Candidatus Aminicenantota bacterium
CCCAGTTTTTTCAGACTTATATCCAGCTCTTGGAGCTGGATTAACTTTTCAAATTCCAGTTCTGCTCCATCCACTGTTGTCTCTGCTTTTCTAAAAATTTAAATGGGCCTACCAGGATTCGAACCTGGGAC
The DNA here is from genome assembly GCA_037441785.1 of Candidatus Aminicenantota bacterium. Classification (GTDB taxonomy): domain Bacteria; phylum Acidobacteriota; class Aminicenantia; order Aminicenantales; family Saccharicenantaceae; genus Saccharicenans. The sequence goes on from JBBIRN010000239.1 coordinate 132, forward strand.
CTGCCGGTTATGAGCCGGTAGCTCTGCCGCTGAGCTATAGGCCCATTTTTTGTTTTTATACCAGATAACAGACCTTTAGTCAATTAAACGGCCTAAAAGCTCCTGGCGAAAGAACGCAGCTTTTTACTCCTGGTTGGGTGTTTGAGTTTGCGCAAAGCCTTGGCTTCAATCTGTCTTATCCTTTCCCTGGTCACCTTAAACTTTTGTCCCACTTCTTCCAGAGTATGTTCGTTGCCATCTCCCAAGCCGAATCTCATCTTGAGCACTTTAGCTTCTCTTTCGGTCAGAGTTTTAAGAGCTTCTTCAATGTGCTCCTTTAAGCTCTGATGGATGACCGCCTCAGGAGGTGAGGGGAGAACTTTGTCTTCAATGAAATCTCCCAGATGGCTGTCTTCTTCTTCGCCGATGGGTGTTTCCAGAGAGATGGGTTCCTGAGCAATCTTGATGATTTTTCGCACTTTGCTGACGGGCATGTCCATTTTCTTGGCTATTTCTTCACAGGTTGGTTCACGGCCAAATTCCTGCACCAGCTGCCGGGAAACCCGGACCAGCTTGTTGATGGTTTCTATCATGTGAACGGGAATGCGAATGGTGCGGGCCTGGTCGGCAATGGCCCTGGTAATAGCCTGTCTTATCCACCAGGTGGCGTAGGTAGAGAATTTGTACCCCCGGCGGTATTCAAATTTATCCACGGCTTTCATCAGGCCCATGTTGCCTTCCTGAATCAAGTCCAGAAACTGCAGCCCGCGGTTGCTGTATTTCTTGGCTATGGAGACAACCAGTCGCAGGTTAGCTTCGACCAGCTGTTTTTTAGCCTGTTCACTGGTGCTCTTACCAATAAGGATGGTGCGCACTGCTTTTTTAAGCGAAGCGGCATCCAGCCCCACTTCTTTTTCAATCTTTTTTATTTCCTGGTTTATTCTTTTGATTTTTTCTTCCAGTTCTTCTTTTTTGGCCCGGGCCAGGTTCCGGGATGCTTTGGCCGCGGTTTTGCTTTTCTTTTTCTTAGAACTCTTGTTTTTTTCTGGCTTCTTCAGCGCCGTTTCCAATTGTTCGCGCTGGTATTCAAGTTCATTAAGCTCTCGGAGCTTAT
>JBBIRN010000239.1:1272-3573 GCA_037441785.1 Candidatus Aminicenantota bacterium
TCTCGGATAAGGCGGCTTAACTGAATTATTATCCGACCCCGGCTAAAGGTGTATTTTTTACCCTTCGGCAAGGCATCAATCTTTTTGGCCAGGTCCTTGATTTCCTGGATTTTTTTCAGCAGTTCTTCCTGTTTTTCCAGGAGCTTTTCCTCGGCCAGTTCCTCATCGTTGAAATCAAAGAATTCCTGTATTCTTTCCGGTGAGGTTTTTATGATCTGCTCAATGTCCGTTAATTTATTAATAACCAGTCGGGTCTTGGACAGAGCTTTGATGATGGCTTTTTCGCCTCTTTCTATTTCGCGGGCGATGGCAATTTCTCCTTCCCTGGTCAGCAAAGGAATGTTACCCATTTCTCGCAGATAAAGCTTAACCGGGTCGGTGGTTCTCTCCAGGCCATGGGTGCAGACAGTGCTTTTCCTGGAGGAATAGGGGATGGTTTCTGTTTGCTGGGCGTCAAGAATTTTGATGCCAAAACTATCCATAGAAGAGAGAAAGTCGTCAAAGATTTCATCGCCGTCAAAATCGTCTCCCAGAGTCTGGTCTATTTCATCCCAGGAGAGGAACCCCTGCCGCTTTCCTTTGGAAATTAGTTGAAGAATTTCTTCACGCTGATATTTTTCGTCAGATCCCACTGTCTGACCTCCTTAAAAAATCAAATATTTTTATTAATTGTTTCAAGCTCTGAGTTTTTCATTTTCACAGAGCCATAATTTGTTTCGTAATCTCGTGTTTCAGGTAGAGCAGGGAAGTTAGCTTTTCTTTATCTCCTTTTTTCTCAGCCAGGGAAATTTCTCTCTGGATTGATTTAAGTTTATTCTGTAAGGAAGTCTTTCTTAAGGTGTTCAGGCAATCAAGAGCCTCTCCCACGGAGGCAGAAGGTGGACTTTCTTGCAGCAGTCTGGCCAGGTGGTGGACCAGCCGGGCTTCTCCGGCTTCCTGCAAACCGCTGATTGGCCAGCTGCGGTTTTTCTGGAAACAATCGTGCAGGTACCTGATGATGGGCTCGCTGGGCAATCCCTCAAAGTATTCCAGTTTCAATTCCTCAATGAGCAGGGGCAGCATTTCTTCCTGGGTAAAGATGATTTGCAACAGACGTTTTTCTGCGGGCAGAAAAATTTCTTTCTCTTCCGGCGAGGAAGAAGTCGGCGGTGTTTTTTCCTGTTCCATAAGCTGGTAGAGGAGTTCTTCCCCGATTTTAAGGTATTCCGCCGCTTGCTTTACGTATTCGTTCCTGATGATGGGGTCGGCCAGACGACTTAAGTCCTGCACTACCATCCTGGCCAGCCGGCTTTTTTCTTCTGGCTTTCTGAGGTTCACCTGCCGGCTGTAGTACCAGAGCAAGAACCTGAAACCGTCCGGTGCCTTTCGCAGAAGCTGCTCGTACTTTTCGGGCCCGTACTTCCGGATGAAGCCATCAGGGTCAAGCCCTTCGGGCAGCAGAAGAACCCGGCTCTGCAGGCTGTTTTCCAGGCAAATGGGTACGGCCCTGGCTGCGGCCTTTATCCCGGCTTCATCTCCGTCATAATTGATAATGACGCGGGGGGCATACCTGCGAAGCTGGTTAACCTGGTGGGGAGTAAGACTGGTACCCATAGAGGCCACCACGTTCTGAAAACCGGCCTGAAACACTGTGGCAAAGTCCGCATACCCTTCTACCAGAATGGCTTCTTCCGCTTTTTTAATCTGGTCGCGGGAAAAATAGAGACCGTAAAGTATTTCACCCTTGGTAAAATTCTGGGTTTCCGGCGAGTTCAGGTACTTGGGCTGAGCGTCAAAAATCGTTCGGCCACCAAAAGCTACCACCCGGCCAGTCAAGGTCAGGATGGGGAAAATTATCCGCCCCCGGAACCGGTCCCGGTACTCCCCGGCCCGGCTCCCCGGTATGATCAACCCGGCTTTTTCCAGGTCCTGGGCATTGTAGGTTTTGCTGAATTCTCTAAAGAGGCTGTCCCAGGTATTCAGGGCATAACCAATTTTTAATTTGTTAATGGTCTCTTCAGTAAGATTTCTGGCCTTGAGGTATTCTAAGGCTTTTTTCCCTTCAGGGGTTTTAAAGAGGTTGTTTCTAAAATAGCTCAGAGCCTTTTCGTTTATTTCAAAAATTTTTTCTTCCAGCTTTGAACTCCGGTAGCTGACCTTATTTTCGGGCAGTGGGATATGATACTTTTCCGCCAGGTATTTGATGGCTTCGGGGAAAGTCAGATTTTCTTTTTCCATAACCAGGGAAAAAAGGTCTCCACCTATGCCGCAGCCAAAGCAGTGGAAGAGCTGTTTCTCTTCATCAACCGTAAAGGAAGGGTC
>JBBIRN010000240.1:0-3557 GCA_037441785.1 Candidatus Aminicenantota bacterium
TTTTCCGGGCATCCAGTAATTAAGAAGAAAAAGGGCCAGAGCTAAAAGCACCAAAGCAGAGGCCAAAAGATATAATTTACCGGCTGGTTTTTTTCTTTTTCTCCAGGTTAAGAAAAATTTCATTTACAGCCTTTCGGCCCGAATTTCTCTGATGACTGGCCAGAAGCCCTCTTTTCCGGCAGTCTTCTCCAGCGAAATAAAGAAATAAAGCCGCAGAAGATATTTCTTGCTACTATTCCTGGAAACAAACGACCAGCGAGCGGAAATTATGGCTCCGTGGTTGTTCCAGATCAGGGGGTGAGGCTGGTCCACCAGAAATTCCTGGGTGGTGACCTGGTTAAAGAGGCTTTCAACTACTACCCTGGCCTGGTCAGCAGAAAAACAATCAGAAAAATTCAGGGGCTCAGCTAAGGAAATCATCACTGGCGCGGTGGGCGAGAGCAGCGTGGCCAGCTGTTCGGGGTCGTTCTGCAAAAAAGTATTTTCCAGTGCGGCGTTAAATTGTGAGAATAACGACAGAAAAAACGACAACCACAGGCTTAAAATAAATTCCACTTTCTCGCTTCTTTGGTCTTTTTGTAGATTATTATGTTAATCGTTTTTATTCTTATTTTTGTTCAGTTTTCGGTTCTTCAGTTTTTTGGTCTTCCTGAAGGGCCGTGGCTTCAGCTTCCAGCTTCTTCTGTCTTATAGCGTCTTTGATGCTGGAGATACCAGCGATCACGGCAATCAGGCCGCCGAAGAAAAGAATGGGTGGGATAAAACCAAAGACCAGCTCGTAAAATTCTCTCCACCAGACAAAAATTACCAGATAAAGTCCGGCAATCATGGCGATGATACCAAGAACTATGGCCAGGTACTTGCCCATGTAAGACCTCCCTTCATTATTCTTTTCTTATTAATTAAAATAAAAATCGCGGCCATAGTCAAATCCAAAAGCAATTTTTTCGGTATGGAATTATTTTGCTCCTGATTGAATTATTTTAATCTTGAACATATCATTAAGCCGATGGACATCAAACTGGTTATTTTTGACCTGGATGGCACGGTAGTAGAAAACAACTACGATTGGGCCTTAATCAGGAAAACTTTGGGGGTGGAGGGCGGGTCTATTCTATCTTATCTGGACCGGCTACCGGAAACAGAGAAAAAGAGGAAATATGCCCAGCTGGAAGAGTTTGAACGACAGCAGACCAGGGCAGCCAGGCTCAAGCCGGGCATCCAGGAATTTCTGACTTACTTAAAATCTGCTGGGCTGAGCACGGCTCTGGTCACCAACAATAATCGGGAAAACACCGAGTACTTGCTGCAGAAATTTAAACTGAAATTTGACCTGGTTATAACGCGAGAAAGCGGACTTTACAAACCAACCGGAGAACCATTTAAGGAAGTCATGTCCCGGCTGGGAGTAAAACCGGAACAGACGGTGGTCATCGGAGACACTCATTATGACCTGCTGGCGGCAGAACAGGCTGGCATTGCCCGGGTCTTTATTCTGAAAAGCGACATGACACCGGACCACCTGGCTAAAGCAGTGCTGGTAAATTCTTTCGCTGAAATAAAAGCTCAACTGGATAAAATTATAGGGTCTCAGCCAGAAATTTGTTGATTGGTGCTGGAACGATTAATTTAACAATGAGCGGAAAACCTGTCTTATTCCCTTAATCTTCAAAGCTTTCTACAAAAATATTTTATCTGAACCTACTAAATGACCCGAAACCAGGCATAAGCAATCACTCGTTAAGTTTTATCATCTCAAAAATTTGGCCCGCTGCTTTCGCAGATTAATCCTGGCCCTTGTTTTCGTAAACAATCTTTCCGCCGACGATGGTATAGGCTACGGGCGTGGTCAGTATTTTTCTGGGCTCAACAGAGAAGAGGTCCTGACTGAAGATGGTCAGGTCAGCCAGCTTGCCAGGTTCCAGAGTGCCCTTGATGTTTTCTTCAAAAGAAGCGTAAGCCGAGCCCCAGGTAAAATACTTGATGGCTTCCGCCAGGGAGAGCTTTTGTTCGGGAAACCAACCGCCTTCCGGGAAATCAAACTCAATGTTTTTACGCGTGACGGCCGAGTAAAGCCCGCGTCGCGGGTCCAGCGGTTCAACGGGCCAGTCTGAGCCAAAAGCCAGGATAGCACCGTTGTCTAAAAGTGTTCTCCAGGCGTAGGCGTATTTTGACCTTTCCAGCCCGATGCGTTTTTCGCAGAAGCGCATGTCTGTGGTGCAGTGGGTAGGCTGCATGGAGGCAATTACTCCCAGGGCTTTAAACCTGGGGAAATCTTCAGGCTTGATAATCTGAGCATGTTCAATACGGTAGCGCAAATTTTTCTGGCCGTGTTTCTGGATGGCTTTTTCCACGGCATTCAGGACCCAGTTCACCCCCTTATCGCCGATGGCATGGACACCAACCTGAAACCCGTGGGCATAAGCTTTTTCTATCAGGTGGTAAAAAGTTTCTTCTGGATACTGGGCCAGGCCTGATTTGCTGGGGTCATCGGAGAACGGTTCAAACATCAGGGCTGTGCCCGAACCGAGTGTGCCGTCTATAAAAGCTTTAAGAAAGCCAATCCTCAAGTACTCATCGCCGTCTCCGGTCTTGATTCCACGTTTGATGTATTCGTCAATCTGTTCGATAGGCAGCCAGGCATAGACCCGCAGAGTCAGCTTTCCTTCCTCTTTGAGCTTTTTGTAGATGTCAAGTTCTCTCAGGCCGACGTCAGCATGAACTCCGGTAAGTCCCAGCCGGCGAGCGTGGTCTAAGGCGCGCAGGATGTCTTCTTCCGGCGTGGACTGAATGGTCGGTCTGACTTTGATCAAGCTGGTGGCTGATTCTTTCAGAATTCCGGTGGGCTCGCCAGTTTTCGGGTCCCGAACAATTTCGCCGCCAAAAGGGTCTTTAGTTTTCCGGTCTATACCGGACAGTTTCAAAGCCAGAGAGTTGACCCAGAGGGAATGCCCGTCTACTCTTCTTATGACCACCGGATTGTGGGGTGAAACTTTATCCAGGTCTTCTTTGGTGGGCCAGGTCTGACCGGGAAAAAGAGTGTGGTCGTATTCGCGTCCAAAGACAGGAGTGCCCGGCGGAAGTTCTTTGATTTTGGCCGCAATCATCTGCTGGATTTTTTCTACCGAATCAACTCCCCGGAAGCTGAGCTCAATCAACGAGCGACCACCAGAGGAAAAATGGGTGTGAGCATCAATCAAACCGGGAATAGCCAGACCTTCCTTGAGCTCTATAATCCTGGTTTTTTCGCCCACAAACTTTTTGATTTCCTTGTTGGTGCCGGTGGCCAGGATTTTGTCGCCGGAGATGGCCAGGGCTTCAACAAAAGGCTGGCTTTCCAGCCCGGTAAAGATTTTGCCCCTTATGACCAGGTCAGCTTTTACTTTTGCCCGTCCCTGGCAGGCAGCGAGGAAGATGCCGGCTATCAGTAAGATGAGGCCTAAAATAAAAATCAGGGTTCTGAGTCTGGCTTGGTTTTTACCCATGATTTACTCCTTCTCTACGTTGACCGGCTGAGCCTCAGAAGCTTCAGCTGGCCCTTAAAACAAAACTTATTA
>JBBIRN010000241.1:0-3539 GCA_037441785.1 Candidatus Aminicenantota bacterium
AAATAACCCATTACCTGGTGGAACTGCGGGATGAAGTGGACGAATTTGAAAATCTCCTTCGCTATAAGAAAGAAACTGAATTTGTCCGTTACGTGACCAAGTACAAAAAAGACCTGACCAACCTGATCTCCTACCTGAACATCAAAATAAGCGGCGTTCTTGGTTACTGGATAACGAATTATAAGTTTAAACACTCATAAACGAAGTTGATGTCCTCAGGGGCCTGAAGAAGGCCCTGCGCTTTAAGCTTAGCCCGTTTTCCCTCTTTTTCCATCACCTGAATTGTTCCGTAGGTGGTGGTCAAGTTCAGGCGAGGGGTGATATCGCTGCCCATAAAAGCTCTGATGATGGTGGTTCCGTTGGTTTTCTTTTCGTCGTAGGGCCGAGAAAGTTCCCATTTTACCTCGCCGCCTTTGGATTGAGCCTGGAAAGAACAGACCTGACCGGCTGGCCAGAGGAACTTGAGGTCAGCGTACTGTCCTTTGACCTCCATCGGGTAGTTCAGCGTGGCCGGAGCCAGGAAGGCCTCTGCGTGAGCCAGTTCCAGGTGGAGCTCACCGGAAAAATCTTCCAGCCGTACGTCTTCGTAGGAACTTCTGAGGTAGATTTTTTCGGCCCGGATTCTGTTGGCTTTAATGGCCAGGCTTTTTCCCTCCACGGTCACGTTTCCTTCCAGGTCAAAGAGTTTTACCGGCTCGTAGATGTTTTCTACTCTCAGTTCACCTTTCAGGTTGTCAACAGTTATGGGCGAATGGTGTCCTTTTATGGTCAGAAAACCGGTTATTTCGGAAAAAGTCAACGGCTCGAAAGAACCGGAAATTTCTGCCGGCCCGACAATTTTCACACCGTTAATTTTAGAATGCCGGGATTCCAGGCTTATAGAATTTCTCAGGTCAAAAAGCTCGACTTCTTCATGGGCGCAATTCACTCTGACGGGGCCAGAAATTCGGCTGAGAAGCAGGGCCGCATGCCTGGTGTCCACCTGGCAGGAGCCGGAAATATCCATCAGGGATACGTCATCAAAAGCGTTTATCACTTTGACCGGGCCTGAAATCTCAAAGATGTCAACTTTATCGTGCTTGTTTTCTACCTGTGCTTCTTTCACCTTGGAAACTCTAACCAGGCCAAAGGAATTCTTAATCTTCACCGCGGTTTCACGGGGCACAGTCAGACGGAAGCTGGTTTCAAAGGATTTTTTCCTGAAGGTCTCGCGGTTGCTGGAAACAAGCCACTTCTCCGGGGATTCTGTGGTTAAAAGTTTAAGCCGGTCAGCGATCTTTTTAGCTTCTTCTTCGTTTCTGGCCCAGACTTTCTTCTCCAGGGTGACAGAAATTTTTTCCACCTCAGCACCTTCTACTTCTACCCGGCCGTGAGTATTCAGTATTTCCACCGTCACCGCCGGTTTTAACTGCAGGCTTTCTTCAAAAACAAAGGGCTGGCCTCTGAACAGGTGGAAGTCCCAGGAATCTACGGAGGTCCGGAAATCCTGCAGGTAATGGAAACCGACACCCAGCAGGATAATCAGAATAAGCAGGATGACTTCTTTAGCTTTCATCTTTTTGGTCCTCTTTCAGGACTTCTACCGTAGCTTCAGCCTGCTTTTCAGCTTTCTTTTCCTTGATTCCGTAATAGAGCTTGGAAGCGCCCCAGAAAATAAGAATCAGAGGCCACAGCTTGAAGATAATTTCCCAGGCGTCTACGCCGACATTTTCCAGAAGGAAAAGCAGACCGATGACGGTCAGGATGGTTCCCCAGATGAGATTGCTTCTATTTCTTTTATTCATTTTGTCCTCCTTATGATTTTTTGGCGGTAAAATGATCAATAATAAGTTTCAAGCCGAGCAGCAGCAGAGCCAGCGGCCAGAACTTCAGGAAGGAATCCCAGCTTATGACATCAAAGTTGGCCAGCAGGAAAACCAGACCAAGACCGATCAGGATAAGGCCCCAGGATATGGAACCAGATGGTTTTTCTACTTCTAATTCTATTTCAGCTGTAAGGTGACTTTCTCCTGCGCCAGCTCTGGCGTTTATCTTCTGGGCATCATGCACGGCATCAAAGATGGCGTAAAAGATGTAGCCAGCCAGCAGAATGCCAAGGAAAGGCTGTCCACCGCCCCGGCTTTGAGCTTCCACCAGCCCGGCAAAGATAATCAGCTGGATGATGCCTTTGAGGAACAGGCCGTTGTACATAGAACCAACGCCAGGCAGGAAAGAGAGAATGGCAGCCAGAGCCGGTGATTTGATGGTTTTTTTGGGTTCAATCTTAATTTTTTCTTCCATTTCTTTTTCTCCTTTTATTCGGATTTCACCATATTTTTTGCCTCCAGAGAGGCCAGAAAATTCTCTCGGTAACCGTCTAGTTTATCTTTGACCAGGCCGGTTCTGACCAACAGTTTCTGGGCCTGGCTGTAGCCCCGGTGAAGTTCCAGAGCGGCTGATTTTTTAACCGCTTTTCCGGGTGTGGTAAAAAAGATGAAGGACATGAGCACCAGAATGACGGTCAGGGTGGCCAGCACCGGCTGCCAGCCTGGACTGAGCCAGAATTTCCAGCTAAAACTGGCCTTTACTTTTTTCTGGGGGCTGGCGGCCGTTTGGGGTATTTGATAAAGCCGGGCCAGCAGCTCAGCCGGTGGTTCCACTTCAGGCAAGTTCTGAATTTCTTTACCCAGTTGAGCGGTTATTCTGAACAGGTGAGCGCAGGCGGGGCAGCTTTCCAGGTGGGCTTCCAGTTCTTTTTTAGCTGCCGGGCTGAGTTCCCCCTCTAAATAGGCACTGAACAAATCCCTGTATCTCAGACAATTCATAGCTTTCCTCCCGTCCTTTTCAGGATGACCTCGGCCATCTGCAACCGTCCCCGGTTAATCCGGCTTTTGACCGTACCAACGGGCAGGCCTAATTTTTCGGCAATTTCTTCATAGCTGAAGCCTTCAATTTCTCTGAGGACCAGCACTGTTCTCAACTCGGGTGAAAGCTCAGACAGAGCCTGGCGGATAAGCTCAGTTCGTTCCCTGGCCAGGTACTGATGTTCCGGGCTGTCGCTGGCCGTGGCCGAAAGGGTCAGTTCGTCGAAATCATCCCTCAAGGATTTTTCCTGTCGGTGCTGCCGGTATTCATCTATGAGATAATTCCTGGCCAGGGTCAGGAACCAGGCGGAAAAATCTTTTTCAGGCTCATATTTTCCTAAAGAGTTGTACAGCTTGAAGAAGATGTCCTGGACCAGGTCTTCTGCCTCCTGCGGGGTACCAGAGAACTGGTAAGCCAGGTTGTAAATTCTTTTAGCATAGAGGTCAACTAACATTTTCCAGGCTCCTGCGTCTCCTTTTAAGCATTTAGTTACTATTTCTTTCACTTCCACGCACGTCACCTTGATAGACGAAATTTAAGCCCGAAAAGTTCCTTAAACAGAAAAGGCCTACCTGCCTGTACCACTCCCCGCCAGGTCTGGTTATTACTTTGCTTTGGCTATATTATAAAATGAAGCCAGAATATGCAACCTGAAACTGTCCAGGTTGGTTATAGGAAAAGAGAATGGACGAGCA
>JBBIRN010000242.1:0-2764 GCA_037441785.1 Candidatus Aminicenantota bacterium
GGGTTTCCATCAGCGTCAAGATAGGCAATTTTCCCCAGTCCGAGTTCCGTTAGAGATTTTTCAATCTTGGCTTTGTCTCCGACCACTACCCAGACCAGGCTTTCAGGATGGAGAACCTTTTTAGCTGCTCGGCTCAAATCTTCCATCTTCAGCTGGGCTATCTTCTGCGGGTACTTTTGAAAATAATCATCGGGCAGGTTGAAGTTAACCATTTCAACCAGTGAACCGGCAATGGCCGACATCGTCTCCCACTGTCCCGGTAGTTTATTTATCTCGCTGTTTCTGGCATTCAGGTATTCTTCTTGAGTAATTGGCTTCTGGCCCAGGATTCCGTTGATTTCTCCTAACAGTTCCTGAATAGTTTCTTTGGTCTTGTCTTGCTGGACTGGGGCGACCATGAGGAAGGGGCTCTGTCCACGGGAGGTAATGTAAGCAGAAAAAACACCATAACTCCAGTGCTTGTTTTCTCTGATATTCATGTTTATGCGGGAAACAAAATCACCGCCAAAAATCTGGTTCATCAGCTCAACGGCCAGTCGGTCGGGGTCAGAAGCGGGAGGTGCGGGCAGGGCGGCCAGGATCATGGATTGGGGTGAGCCTGGTTTGTCTATGACATAAACGGCGGGCTGACTGCGCAGGGGAACCGGCTTGATGTTCTTTTTAGGAATGTCCCCTGGTTTCCAGGAAGAAAATATTTTTTCCAGTTTCGGCTTGATTTCAGGGAGGCTAATATCTCCGACTACAATTAAAGTGCTGTGATTGGGCTTGAACCAGCTCTGGTGGAATTTGACCAGGTCTTCTCTTGTTATTCTGGCCACGGTGTTTTCATAGCCACTGCCGGTGAAGGGCAGTCCATAGGCATGGTTTTCTCCAAAGACTAACTTCGGTAAAACCCTGAGGGCCATGGTGATGGGGGAAAACTTTTCCTGCTGGATTCTGGCCAGCTGGATTTTCTTAACCCGGTCAAAATCTTTTTCCGGAAAGGTTGGGTTTAAAATCACGTCAGCGTAGATATCAAGAGCCTGGTCGAGTTTTTCTTTGAGCGTTCCCAGGGTTACCAGAGAGTAATCCAGCGAGGAGCCAGCACTGAGGTTAGCTCCCAGTAAGGCCAGCTCTTCGCTAATTTCCAGCGAGCTCCGGCGAGCCGTGCCTTCGTCCAGCATCTGCAGGGCGAGTGAGGCGGTGCCGGGCAGGGCAAACTGGTCGGCCGCATAACCAGCATCCACCACCAGAGCGAAGTTAACGTAGGGAATGGTATGCCTCTCGGCCAGGATGATTTTCAGACCGTTACTCAAGGTGGCTTTTTGAACCTGTGGGAACCTGGCCATCGGAGCCAGCTGTGGTTCTGGCATCTTGCTTCGGTCCACTTCACTTTTAACCGTGGTTAACTGGGGATAAGGCCGAATTTCCAGCACATAAACTCCGTCAGAAAGCCAGCGGTTGCTCACTTCTTTAACATCCTGGATGGTTGCTTCTCTGATAACTTTCAGGTTTTCTTTGTAATAATCTGGTCGTCCGGTGAAGGTCTCCGACCGGGCCAGAAGGTCACACTTTCCAGAAAATCCGCCGACTTTTTCCAGGCCCTGGATGAAATTTGACAGGTAGGTGGCTCTGACCCTTTCCAGTTCTTTGGCCTGAGGCCCTTCTTTGAGAAACCTGGCCAGCTCTTCTCTTATGGCTTTTTCCACTCGGGACACTTCCACTCCGGGCTTAACATCAGCCATGATGAAGAAAAGGCCGGCAATTTCTCTCAGGTCGGCAAAAGCAGAAACCGAAGAAACAATCTGCTCATCGTATACCAGGCGTTTGTACAGGCGGGAATTCTTGTCTCCGCCAAGAATAGCCGCCGCCAGTTCAAGCTGATTTCCTTCCACACTTCCCCATTGGGGTATGTTCCAGGCCAGGTAAAGCCTGGGTTGGGAAACCCGGTCCTGAGCTACCTGTCGGGTTTCACCGCTTCTTTTGGCTATCCAGGTGGCATACCGGGCAATCGGCGGCGAAGGTGGAATATCACCAAAATATTTCTTAACTTTTTCCAGGACTTCTTTTGGGTTTATGTCGCCAGCTATGACCACCACTGCATTGTTGGGACCGTAGTAGGTGGAGAACCAATCGTGCACATCCTGCAGGGTGGCATGGTCCAGGTCTTCAATGGAACCACCCACTGTCCAGGAGTAAGGATGGCCGGCTGGGAAAAGGGCTTTGGCCATCAGTTCCTCAGCTACAGCATAAGGTTCGTTGGCGTACTGCCTTAATTCGTTCTGCACTACCCCGCGTTGCTCATCAAGTTTAGCCTGGTCGATAGCGGCTTTGAGATGACCCATGCGGTCAGATTCCAGCCAGAGCACCAGGTCCAGGGCTGAGACCGGAACGGTTTCAAAATAGTTGGTGCGGTCCTCGTTGGTGGTGCCGTTCAGGTCGGTGGCGCCGATTTTTTGCAGCGGCTTGAAGAAGTCATCGTTGTAATGTTCGCTGCCGTTAAACATCAGGTGCTCAAAAAGATGAGCAAAACCGGTTTTGCCCGGTTTTTCATTTTTGGAGCCCACGTGATACCAGACGTTGAAAGCGACGATGGGGGCCTTGTGGTCTTCATGCAGTATAACGGTCAGGCCGTTGGGCAGAACATGCTTTTCAAAGGTAATGTCTACCACTTCTTTTGCTTGAGCTAATAGATAGGTGTTAGAAGAAAGCAGGCCCAGCAGAAAAAAGGCTGAGAACAAAAAAATCATCCAGGAGAAACGTTTCGGGGAAAATTTCATAGAAA
>JBBIRN010000242.1:2800-3536 GCA_037441785.1 Candidatus Aminicenantota bacterium
GCAAAAAAGTTCAAAAACCGAGAGGTTCGGCAAATCATAAAAAAACCTGGTTTTCTTCATTTCGTTTTTGTCCCCCTGATTCTTTTAACCTTTTTATAATCTTTCAGGAAACAAGCCGCTGCCCCAGTTCAAAAGCTTCTTTCAGGGCTTTTCGGTCGGCTTTGACGGCATCTTTCTCCGGAGTGCTGGCATAAACGAACCCCATGATTTGTGCCCCTAAGTAATTGAACATATCCTGGTAGGCACGCAGGGCGTTTACACCGCCGGAGCTAAAAACATCCACGTCAGCGTAGGTCAGGATAACGCCCACTTTTTTGTTCTTAAAACAGGCATATTCATCGGCCCCCAAGGCATACCAGCGGTCAATGAACAGCTTCACCTGAGAGTTGATGGTAAACCAGTAGACCGGATGGGCCAGGAGAAAAGGGGTCGGCTGGAGAAGGAGAGGATAAAGCTTTTGCATATCATCCTGCTGAAAGCATGAACCAGGGCCACGGCGCCGGCAGCGGTCGCAGGCAAGGCAGGGTCTTAGGTTCAGCTGGGCCAGGTTGATGAATTCCACCTGAGCCCCGGCTGCCAGAGCTCCACGGCCGGCTTCTCTGGCCAGCTGGGCACTGTGGCTCTGTTTTCTCGGACTTCCGGTAAAGATGATTAGTTTCTTTTGGGGTTGAGGGTTTTCTTTTCTGGTCATGTTGTCAACCTTCCCTTTTGTCGGCTTTTCTTTTTTTTATGATAG
>JBBIRN010000243.1:0-3530 GCA_037441785.1 Candidatus Aminicenantota bacterium
AAGAAAAGTTACCTGATTTTCTGGAAAAAGTTGACGTGGTTTTTATCCCCCCGGGTTATCAGCTTCAGAGGAAAAAGGAAAACCTGGCGGCTGTCCAGGATTTCACCCAGCGGGGCGGGAAGGTCATAGTTTTTGATTACCAGATTGAACGTGGTTCATTGCTTTATGTGGAGGAAAGGATCAGCCAGTTGCTGAATCCTTGAGGTCGGGAATTAACTGCTTTTGAGCTTATCAGAGAAGAGCACGGGTAATTTGTGAGCTGTAAATCGGGAGAAAAGATATGAAGAAAGACACTATCATCCTCGGAGTGATAGGTTCAGATTGCCACTCTGTCGGCAATAAAATTCTGGAGTTGTTCTTTACCTCCGAAGGTTTCCAGGTGGTCAACCTCGGGGTCATGGTTTCCCAGCAAGAATTTGTCAACGCCGCCATTGAAACCAATGCTAAGGCTATTCTGGTTTCTTCGCTTTACGGGCACGGAGAGATTGATTGTCAGGGATTCCGGGAATTGTGCATTGAGAAGGGGCTGGACCCTATCATTCTCTATGTGGGCGGCAATTTAGTGGTGGGCAAGACGCCTTTTTCTGTGGTGGAAGAAAAATTCAAGAAGATGGGTTTTGACCGCGTTTTCCCACCAGATGTGGACCTGAAAAAAGTGGCTGCATTGCTCAGACAGGATATCAGGGAAAAATTCGGCCAGGAGGCCGTGCCAGAAGAAAACCAGCCCGGCGTGGCTCTCAAGAAGCATCCAGCCGCTAACTGAACGAGTGATAAACATGAAACGGATAATCAGCATTGACATAGGCTCTACCTGGACTAAAGGGGCGAGCTTTGTTCTGGAAAGTTCAACCCTGAAGTTAGAAAAAAAGATGGTAGTGCCCACCACCCAGTCCAACCTGGTCCAGGGATTTTCTGAGGTGCTGTCTGGACTTCTGGGGCAGGATAAATCAACTCCTTTGGCCCGGCTGAGCGGTTCGGCCGAGATTTTCTTTTCTTCTTCAGCTAAAGGTGGGCTGAGGATTTCAGCCATCGGACTGGTGCCGGATTTAACGCTTCAGCTGGCCAGGCTGGCCGCCATGTCCGCGGGTGGCAAAGTTATCCAGAGTTTTTCCTTTTCGCTGACCAGAAGTGACGTTAAAGAGCTGGAAAAACAGCGTCCGGATATTGTACTTTTCAGCGGTGGCACAGACGGTGGGAATAGCAAGTACATCCTGGAAAATGCTCTGAAGCTCCGGGAGGCAGAAATTGCCTGTCCGATAGTCTATGCCGGAAACCGGGCCGTGGCCGATGAAGTGGCGGAAATTCTCAGAGAAAAAGAAGTCATCATCACAGAAAACCTGATGCCCGAGATAGGCCAGGTTAACATTGAACCTACCCGGGAAAAGATTCGGGAAATCTTCCTCAAGCGCATCGTTAGCGGCCGCGGCTTATCACAAATCGTGGAAATCTTTGGTACCCAGCCGAAACCAACGCCTCTGGCCGTTTTTGAGTTGATTTCAGCTATCCCGGTTTATCATCCGGCCTGGTCTGATGTGGCCGCGGTGGACATCGGCGGAGCCACCACTGATTTTTATTCCAATACTGAATCTTACCTGGAAACAGACACGGTCATCCTTAAAGGTCTGCGTGAACCAAAAGTAAAAAGAACAGTTGAGGGAGACCTGGGCCTGAGGGTCTCGGCTCATTCTCTGTTTGATACAGCGAAAGATTATCTTGAGGACAGACTCAAAGAGTTCGGTCTGGAGATGGCCAGGCTGGAAACTTTTGTGGCCAGAATAGCCAGGAATACCGAATATCTTCCGCAAACTGAGGAAGAAATTCTCTTTGACCGTGTGCTGGCAGAAGCCTGTGTCTATTTTTCGGCCCTGCGGCACATCGGGGGCTGGAAAGAAACTTTTACACCGCAGGGTAAGGTTTACGTGCAGACCGGAAAGGACCTCAGGCGAGTGAAGGCCATCATCGGAAGTGGCGGGTACCTCTCTCAGGAAAAATCTCCGGAGGTGATGCTCTACCCGCTGGAAAAGCTCAAGTTTTACGGGGAAGAACGAAAACTTTTGCCAGAGAATCCCGAAATTTTTCGTGATCGGGATTATCTTTTCCCGCTGCTCGGGAACCTGGTGGAAAAATATCCGGCTGAAGCCACGGCCGCAGCCCTGGCTTCGGTAGAAAAATTATCATGAGAGGTTAGGACAATGATTAAGAACGAGAAGATAGACCAGAAAGAGTTTCTGGAAATCAGAAAAGAAGTACTGCAAACCTGGCCCACGGGTCAGAATGTGTCAATTGAGGAAGGCATAAGATATCATCGGACGATTCCAGAAGAGAAGAGGTTTTCGCAGGCTATGCTCAAGGCCAGAAAGAACAGAAAAACCCTTCTTCAGCCCAGAGCTGGTGTGGCCCTGATTGATGACCACATCAAGTTGCTGCGCTACCTGGAAACTGAGGGAGAGGCAGACCTCTTGCCCACAACCATTGATGCTTACACCCGTCAGAACCGGTACGAAGAAGCGGAAAAGGGTATTGAGAAATCCAAGCAGGCCGGGACTTCCATGCTCAACGGTTTTCCGGCTGTTAACTACGGGGTTGAAGGTTGCCGCCGGGTGGTAGAGAGCGTCAGCCGGCCAGTGCAGGTCAGGCACGGCACGCCAGATGCCAGACTTCTGGCGGAAATTACCCTGGCCGCTGGCTTTACCAGTTTTGAAGGCGGAGGTATTTCTTACAACATTCCTTATGCCAAGCGTGTCCCGGTAGAAAAGTCTCTCCGGGATTGGCAGTACGTTGACCGCCTGGTGGGCATTTATGAAGAAAATGGAGTGAGAATTAACCGTGAGCCATTCGGACCTCTTACCGGCACTTTGGTGCCGCCGTGTATCTCTATTGCGGTGGGAATCATAGAGGGGCTCCTGGCAATAAAACAGGGGGTAAAATCAATTACTTTAGGATACGGGCAGGGCGGCAACATCATCCAGGATGTGGCCGCCATTTCTGCCCTTTGGGAACTGGCGGAAGAATATTTTCGTCAGGAAGGTTACGATGACATTGAACTGACCACTGTTTTCCATCAGTGGATGGGTGGTTTCCCGGAAGATGAAGCTAAAGCTTTTTCTGTCATAGCCCTGGGCGCCATCGTGGCCAGACTTTCTGGGGCAGAAAAAGTCATCGTCAAGTCCCCTCATGAAGCCATGGGTATCCCGACCAAAGAAGCCAACGCTCAAGGACTGCGCGCTACCAGGCAGGCCATCAGCATGGTTGAAGACCAGGTGATCCTTAAGCCCGAAGACCTGAAAACTGAGGTGGACCTGATCAAGGCCGAGGTCCGTTGTCTGATGAATAAAGTTTATGAACTCGGTCACGGTGATGTGGCGGCCGGGACCGTGGCTGCTTTTGAAGCCGGTGTGCTGGACATTCCCTTTGCTCCTTCTCTTTACAATCATGGCAAGATTATCCCCATGAGGGATAACGAAGGGTTCATCAGAATTTTCAACAAAGGGAACCTGCCGCTTTCCGAGGAAATCATGGCTTACCATCGC
>JBBIRN010000244.1:0-3484 GCA_037441785.1 Candidatus Aminicenantota bacterium
CCTAAAAATAGATTGAGTAATTTCTTTCACCGGGCTTTATTCTCAGGAAATTAAAGGCGCAACTCAAATTTTGAAACTCTGTGCCTGGCCTACGGAAATTAGATTGCGGCCAACTGGATTTAAGTTGAGAGCAATTGAATCCGGCGGGAAAAGGCAAATTGGGTTAGCGGCAGGCTAAAGCACGGGGAAAATCCTGCCTGCCCGCTAAAAGGTTCAGGAAAAAAGCTGAAAAATATCCCGTTTACTCCACATCAGAAAAATAGCCCAGAGGCAGAAAAGCAGGCTCGGCAAAACAATACTGAACTTAAAAAGTCCCGTCAGACCGGCCACCAGCAAAACATCAAACAACCACATGCCTGTGCCTACCAGGGAAAAGACATAACCCGTCTTTTTAAAACGCAAAAGGCCAAAAGAACCGATGATGAGAAAAACCGACATTACCAGGTCGGGCAGGGCAAAGGCGTCGTAGAGGTTGTCAGGCACGGGCAGAGTTTTGGGAAAGCGGTGAGCCAGCAGATGTCCTGTCCAGAAGGTTATGGTCATCAAAGCGACAAACAGGTTGATGATGGCAATGATTACTAAACCGAGGACAAATCTTTTTTCTTTATCCATGATCACCTCTTCTTATAAAATACAATATTTTAACCGGGTGATAAACGGGAGCGGCAGTAATCTGCCACTGGATTTCAGATAATTTAAAAAAAGCCTGATGCCTAACGGCACCAGGCAGGAAGATGGAGGTGAGATAGAGAGGTAAATTTCTTAACGATAATTTAGACAATATTTGGCCTGATTCCTTTGATAATGCTTATGGCTGGTGAAGGCTTATTTTTGGTGAAATACTTGTGCTTCAGTTTTTAATTTTTGCTATTTTGGCTCAAAGTCCGAATCCAGCCCTTTATTAAAGACGGCAGTCAGGAAACGGCGGTCGCGTTCGGAAAGGGCCAGCCGGCCAAAAAGGTCGTAAAGCAGATTGGTCACATGTTCCCGGTTGGTCTCGTGCATAAAGCCGCGTTTTTCCAGCTTTTTCAAGATAAGTTCAATGCAATCTGTTTGTTCTTTGCGGGTAATGGGCGGTGGGGCCTGAGAAATTAAGCTGGCGGCCGATTCCCGAAAAAGTGTGTAAAGGGTAATCAACACCGCGGCGGCTAAGTTGTAAGAAGGCTGGCGGCCGGCCTGGGGAATATGGAACACAAAATTAACCTGCCTTAACTCAGCGTCGCTTAAGCCGGTCCTTTCATTCCCGAAAACCAGGCCTATTTTTGTCTCTGGTGGATAGGTTTTTATTCTGGCAACTGCTTCGTCTATAGTAATCACCTTAAAAGCTTTCCGCAGACGAACAGTGGAGCCCAAAACCAGGTTGAGGTCAGAAACAGCCGCGGAAAGGGATTCATAAAAAACGGCTTTTTTCAAAATGTCGGTAGAATGAACAGCCGTTCTCAGAGCCTCAGCAGTTAATTCATTCTTTCCCACCACTCTCAGGTGGCTGAAGCCTGTATTTTTCATGGCTCTGGCCACCAGGCCGATGTTTTCCTGGTTTTCCGGGTTGACCAGAATAACGTAAAAACGGGAGCAGTCAAGCAGGTCATTTTCTGTTATAAAAGGGAGCTTCATGAATTGATTATAACTTAATATCCGGAGATGATGAAATCGGGCTTACATATAAGCGGGCCTGCGACTGGCAAAATTGTTTTCTGGTAAATTGTTAAATTCAGGGGAGAGGTGGTAATTGGTTTTCTTTGTAAGTCTGACGTTATACAGCGTAAGACGAGGGCAGCGGTTGTGTTTGAGCTAAAAATTGAAGAGATTAGGGTAAAACCCGATGTCGTAAGAACTGTAGGCCAGACAACTTAAAAAGATTTTATAAAGCTTGGTATTTTTAACTGCCCAGGGGTTCCTTGAATTTAAATCCCTTCTTTTCTATCAGTTCAACACAATGCCTGACTACCAGTTCATCATAAAGCTTCCCGGCGTTGTTTTTAATTTCCTCCAGAGCTTTGTCAAGGCCTAAAGATGGACGGTAAGGACGGTGCGAGGAGATGGCTTCTACCACATCAGCCACACAGATTATTCTGGCTTCCATAAGGATTTCTTCACCCTTCAGGCCGCGTGGATAACCGGAGCCATCCATTTTTTCGTGATGCTGGTAAACAATCTCGGCGATGGGCCAGGGAAATTCAATATCTTTGAGTATTTCATAGCCAACCGTTGGGTGAGTCTTGATTAATTCCATCTCAATTTCTGTGAGGCGACCGGGCTTGTTTAGAATTTCTGGTGGAATGGCGATTTTTCCCAGGTCATGAATCATGGAGGCTAACTTTAGACCCCGAAGGCGGAAATCATCAAGGTTCATTTCCTGACCAATGGCCTCGGCTAGTTGAGCTACTTTTTCCTGGTGGCCGGCTGTGTATGGGTCACGAGCTTCAATGGTTCTGGCGGCGGCCCGTATTATTCCATAGAGAGCCTTTTCCAGATTCTTTTCTGCCTGCCTTTTTTCACTTATGTCCAGGATAATGGCCAGACAACTTTTCTTGCCAGAGGTCTCTACCAGCTGGAGGTGAGCTTCAACCGGATAGGTGGAACCGTCTTTTCTCCGGTGATAGGTTTCAAAAACTTGTTTTGCCTTTATTCCGGAGAGTAAAGGCTGTAATATGGTTCTGAAATTGGTCTGGTCAAGTTCAGGTTTAAGGTCGAGGGGAGTTAAATTCAGCATTTCCGATGGAGAATAGCCGGTATTTTTTAGAGCCGTCTGATTCGCATAGGTGAACTTTAAGGAGTTTGGGTCAAAGATATAAATCTCATTCTGGCTGTTTTCTATGACCTTGAGCAATTCTTCTCTTTCTTGCTGAGCTTTTATTCTATCTGTAATATCAGTGACATAATTCAAAGTGGCGTGACGACCTTCCCATTCTATGTGGACAGCCGTTATTCCTACCCAGCGGGTCTTGCCCTCCTTAGTCAGGAAACGAAATTCGTAGGTAGCTCCAAAATCCTTTCCCGTAATCCGATTAAGATGTCTTTCAGCCACCATCTTTCTGTCTTCAGGATGAATAAAATCCAGAAACGGTTGGCCAATTAATTCTTCCTCGGTGTATCCATATTCCAGGCATTTTTTGTTAACCAGCCTGAATAGGCCGTCCTGAGCGACGATAATCATCTGGCCGGCATGGTCAAAAAGCACTCGGTATTTCTCTTCACTTTCCTTAAGCTTTAGCTCAGTCTGCAAGCGCAGGTTTTCTTGTTGAATAAGAAGACCGGTCAGCATGGTGGCTAACGGGAAGGTCAACAAGATGGGCAGGTAGATTCTGCTGATAATCTGTAAGCCCGCTGGCCAGGGCATAATCAGCAGCTGACAGCCCAGCATTACCAGATGGGCTATAAAACCAAAAGTCAGGAGCTCAAGTTTATTCAGGGCATTTATTTTTTTGATGTATTTTCTTCGGAAAAGAAGTCCTGTAGCTGAGCAAAATATGATGGTAGCTAC
>JBBIRN010000245.1:0-3471 GCA_037441785.1 Candidatus Aminicenantota bacterium
CATGAGCCGGTTAAATTTGAGGACAGTTCCTGGTTTAAAACTTCTTCGGCTTAAGGCTGGGTGGCAAAAAACGCAGAAGTTTCCTCTAAAAAATTCGCAAAATATGAATATAAATTCAGGAAAACGAAGGGCGGCCTTTACTCTTGTTGAATGCCTCCTCGGTCTGAGTTTGAGTATTTTTATTCTGCTTTCCTCGGTGGAAATGCTGGGGCTGGCCCGAAGATTTTTTCTTCAGCTCAAGGATGAACAGGAAATTTACCTGAGCACGGCCAACGCTCTGGAAAAAATCAGAGAAGATGCAGAAAAGGCCGGCCTGGGACTGGAAGTGGAATTTTATCCGCCAGAAGAGCAGGCGGGAGGTTTTTCTCCGGTGTTGGTCTCTTCCGGGCACCTTTTATTTTACAACCTGGAGGAAGAAATCAACCTGGAAGCCCTGGCTGAAGCGGGTCAGAATTTCCTCACTGTTTACGCCGGCAAAACCCTGGCTGATAAACTTAAAAAAGGCCGGAGCCTTCTTCTTCAAAACCTGAAGGAAAGAAAAGCTGAACTTTTTTCCATCGTAAATTTTACCGGGAACAGGATTTACCTTAACGCCCCTCTGGGCAGCGATTACAAACCAGAAGGCAGCCGCCTGTGTCTTCTGGAAAAGGTAGATTATTTTCTGGACCAGGAGCCAGGAATTTTAAGGCGCCGCGTTAACGACACCACTTCCCAACCCTTGCTGGAAGAAACAAGAGGTTTCGAATTTAGTTACTCACCAAACACGAACGTTCTGACCGTCAGGCTCACCGCCGGATTAAAGAAGGAGAAAACCTATGAGCTGGTTGTTTTCCCGAAGAATATTTTTAAAAATCCCTGGCTGTAAATTAAACCCGACTGAAAAAGAAAGCTTTTTCCAGAATTTATCGCCGGTTAAAAAAAATCAAATTCCCAGCGCCTCAAGTTTTAAAAAAGAGCCAAACGTCAGAGAAGCCGGCTCGGTTCTGGTTATCTGCTGCCTGCTCATGGCTTTGTTCACCACCCTGGGGCTCGGGCTTTTACTGAATGCCCAGATGTTTTTTGAGGTGCAGGTAGCCAGAAAAATGAACCGGCTAAACAGCTATGCCTGTGAAAACGGGGCCAAAGAAGTCATCGGCCAGGTGGTGAGCTGGGCTGATGAGTTTTCTGGCGGTGAAATTGAAGAAAATAGGTTTCAAGACCTTAAAACTTTGCTGACCTCGGGAAATCAAACACAGCCGGTGCTGCTTGATTCTGTATTAAACAGCGCGGCGGTATCTAAAACTGATGAGTTTTCACGCCTGGCCTGGGAAACTCTGCCCACGGCCAGGTTGGCCAGGCTTGATGATTACGGCCCGTACCTGAAAACAACGTATGAGTTAACGATAAAGGCAGCCGGAAAGGTGGAGGGCTTCCGCTGGGAAAAAGCCGAGCAGGTGGGCCTGGAAATAACCTTTTTCCTGGGGAAGCTTCCCCTCGACCGGCTGCCCCTGGCCGTGGCCAGAGAAGGGCTAAAAAAAGAAGACGAACAAAACATTAAAATTACCCACCTGGTGCCTAATAACCTGAAACAGGAAAAAATCATCCGCCCAGAAAAAGATATCCTGCCTGATGATGCTCTGCCTCTTCTGGCCCGGGGCCTGAAACTTTTTCGACCTGATGGCCTGCCCAACTGGCTGCTGCGCCAGGCGCTCGGGCTTTCGCCAGGAAATGAAAAAGTGCCTGATGGTGTTTACCTGGTTAAAGATGAGGCTGGCCCTGGCGGCCTGTATGTCCAGGGAAACCTGGATGAGCTGCTCCTCGGTCTTG
Organism: Candidatus Aminicenantota bacterium; assembly: GCA_037441785.1. Taxonomy (GTDB): domain Bacteria; phylum Acidobacteriota; class Aminicenantia; order Aminicenantales; family Saccharicenantaceae; genus Saccharicenans. The sequence goes on from JBBIRN010000245.1 coordinate 1,807, forward strand.
ATGGAGATTTCCAGCTTATTCAGTTCAGGCAGAAAGACCGGCGCTGGTTAGTTCGTTTCTCGCCTCAAAAACCGGGCCTGGAATTCTTTGCGCCGGAAGGGAAAGAAGAGCTTGAACAGTCGCTCGTCCCAGTGATTATGGTTAACGGCCGAATTGATTCGCTGGCTGCTGGCCAGAAGAACCTCAGCGGCTGGCTTGAGCCAGAGGAAAATCCGGACCGGCCGGCTTATCTGAGCGGGTTCAGGCTGACCCTCGTCTGCTCGGGGAAAATTAACATCACCTCCAACCTTCTGGCTGAGGGGCTTAACTTCCGGGATGGGATTCCTTATTTTAGAGAAAAACAATCTCAGCTAATCATCTGGTCTACGGCCAGAGATTTTCAAACTCAGGAAAGTGTAGATGGCGGCATAGACCTGGTGGGGCAAAAGGCCGATGTTCTTAAAGTGGCCGCTAACCTGATAGCCGGTAGAGAAGGTTTAAAAATTAAGGGTCTCGCAACTGAAGCCGAAATTGTTGGCACTTTATCTGCCAGGGCTGTAGACCTGGGGCCGAAAAAACTGAGCCTTTTTGTGCCCGAACCTCTGTCGGAGGAGTCAAGCAACGAACTTTCTGTTTATTCCGCAGAAAACCTGCTTTTCCTGAATGAAATAAAAATGAAAGACTGGAGGAACGTCAGATGAAAAAAGAAGGCAGAATTTTCCTTGCCAGCTACCAAAAACAAAAAGCAAAAATTTCGTCCCTCTTTTCAGGAGGAAAGAAGGAAAGGTTATTGCCGGGCATTCTTAAAGGTTTTTCTCTGCTGGAAACGCTGATAACTTTATCCATTCTTCTGCTGCTTGTTCTGATAGGCGCGTCTTTCAGCCTGGACAACAAAAAGCATCAGCTGGAAACGGCCGTGGGAAAAATTAACTCCGGGCTGAGCCTGGCCAGGTTTAAAGCTGTGCACCACCAGAAACCGGTCAAGCTCGTGCTGAGAAAAGACGGCTACGACCTTCTGGAGTATGAAGAAAGTTCTTCAACCTGGGTAAAGCAAAGCTCCACCCTGTTGGAAGGGGTGCAGATTGAGGCCAACAACAGCCCGGTTTTTTACCCTCAGGGTACTGTCTCCGGTCTGGCTACTATCAAGGTAAGGAACGAACGTGGTCTCTACTCCATATCCATAGCCATAACCGGCAGGACAAAAGTCATCAGACTGGAATGAAATTAAAATAAATATTATGAAGTCCTGATAAATGTTTTGACTCCCAGAGAAACAAATTAGGCAAGCAGCCGTGTTCCAGCCATTTAACATTTTCAGGTCAAGCCATTGCCTGTAATACCTGGTTAAAAGAATTAACGAGCCTATACGCATTTTTGGGGCGGGACTAACTTGTAATTCTTCTGAAATCTTTTACTGGTTGAACTAAAAAAATTGCCGACACCAGGAGCATAATGAATTGCCACCCTTTTTAAGATGAGCCTTCCCCTGCTTGACCTCTCCTCCGCAGATCACAGAAAAACCTTTTCTGGCCTTAAATTCTGGAAATTCTGGTTGATTAATTTATGAGAATATCTTATTAAAAATATCATGTTAGAAAACAATTTCTTCAGATAAAAGAAGGAGGATTTTATGAGCCGAAAAATTTTACTGCCGGCCAAATACTTTTTATCTTTTGTTCTTTTCAT
>JBBIRN010000246.1:0-3467 GCA_037441785.1 Candidatus Aminicenantota bacterium
TCCCGGCTGACGTGGGTATAAATCTGAGTAGTGGTAATCTGGCTGTGTCCCAGAAGCATCTGCACTGAACGTAGGTCGGCTCCGTGCTCTAGAAGATGGGTGGCAAAGGAATGCCTCAGGATGTGAGGGTGAAGCTTTTCGCTTAACCCGGCTTTCTGGCCATAAGTTCTCAGAATTTTCCACACGCCCTGACGGGTAAAAGCCTTACCTCGCCTGGTCAGAAAGAGCACCGGCGAACCTTCTTTATCAAAGATGGGCCGCACGTTCTGAAGATAATTTTTCACCGCCTGCACCGCCTTTCTACCCATGGGCACGATTCTCTCTTTACTGCCCTTGCCCCGGCAAACCAGGAATCCCTGGCTAAGGCGCACATCTTCCAGCCTCAGGGAAACGAGTTCTGAAACCCGCAGTCCGCTGCCGTACATCACCTCCAGCATGGCCCGGTCTCTTATCCCCTGGGGCTTGGCCAGGTCTGGCTGTTCCAGAAGCATTTCCACTTCTTCTTCTGTCAGCACCTTAGGAAGCGTCAGCCAGAGAGAAGGCGAACTCAGGTTTTCAGCCGGGTTTTTCTTGATGAAATTTTCCAGTAGCAGGAACCTAAAAAAAGATTTAAGCGAAGAAACCAACCGGGCCAGAGAACGAGGTGCCAGACCTGATAAAGCCTGCTTTTGCAGGAAGCTCACCAGGTCCGTTTCCTTGACTTTAAAGAGCGATTTGTTTTCCTCCGCCAGGTATTGATAAAATTTCTGCAGGTCAAAGATGTAAGAATTGACGCTGTTGCTGGAAAGTCCCTTTTCTACTGTTAAATAGTCGCTGTAGACTTTAAGAACGTGTTCTTCTTGCTGGCGGTTCAATTTCATTCTGAGACAATTCTATTCCAGGAAAGGATTTGATTCTTTTTCTTCGCCGATGGTCGTTTTCGGTCCGTGGCCGGGCAGCACCACGGTGTCATCGGGGAGGGTTAAAACTCGCGAGCGCAGAGACTCAGCTAACTGCTTCCAGGAACCACCCGGCAAGTCGGTCCGGCCAACTCCACCACAGAACAGAGTATCTCCGGCGAACAAGATTCCCTCGGTATAAAAACAAACGCTGCCAGGCGTGTGACCTGGCGTGTGAATTACTCTCAGGCTGGTCTGGCCAATCTTAATTTCCTCGCCATCAGCCAGCAGTCGGTCAGGCGGCGGGCTGGGCTTGGCCCCCAGCATCAAACCGAATTCTAATTGAACGCTTTCTTCCAGCATGGGCAGGTCAGCTGCGTGCAGGGCTATCGGAATACGGTAGCGCTCTTTAACCTCCACATTAGCTCCAATATGGTCCACATGTCCGTGTGTGTTAAGGATGATGACCGGCTTTAAGTTCAGTTGAGTGACCAGAGGGAAGATTCTTTCGGCCTCGGCTCCCGGGTCAATAATGGCACATGCTCTGGTATCTTCACAGTAATAAAGATAGCAATTTGTTTCCAGCGGCCCGACAATTATCAGTTGATAACCCATCGTCCTGCCCTCGGCTTCATATTATGTTAACTAAACCTCACCCGTCAAGCAATTTTTGTCAGGCAATTTGAGAGTGTGCTATAATGCCAGCAGAAAAATGGACCTGGTAATTTTGCAAGAACCGCTAAAGGAACTGCGTCTGGCCCTGAAAAATGGCAATCTGTTTAATTCCGGTTACCTTTTCGGGCGTTACCAGGGACTCTCGGCCATAGTAGAAAAGGTCCATTTTGTTCACTGGAAGAAATTGCTGGAGCCAGGATTTTTCCGGGCCGTAGAGTCCTCTGGTCCTTGGACGGTGCTGGGTGTGTTTGAACTGGGGCCGACTTCGGCCAGGAAAAAACTACTCCGGCAACCTCTTTTTACCGAAAAAATTTATCTTTCCTTATCTCTGGACCGGAAACAGGAAATTAAAGTCCAGGCTCGAAGAATTCAGTTTAACGGGCGTTTTTCTTTTGTCCCGTTGGAGCGCTTAATCTTGGAGATGGAGGGAAAAGATGAATAATCCTGATGATAGATTTTTAACTGAGGAAGAACAGGCCTTTCTTTTAAAGGTGGCCCGCCAGGCTATAGAACATTACCTCAAAACGGGCGAGAAAATTAAAGTAAAAGTTGAAAATCCCCGACTCCAGCAAAAACAGGGGGCCTTTGTCACTCTTCATGTCAACGGAGAATTAAGGGGCTGCATCGGCTATCCACTGCCCTATAAACCGCTGTTGGAAACCATCATGGAGGTGGCTATAGCCGCGGCCACAGAAGATTACCGCTTTCCCCCGCTTTCACTGGAAGAGCTTGATGACCTCAAGATTGAAATTTCTGTTTTAAGTCTGCCCAGGAAAGTGGAAAGGCCAGAAGAAGTGGTTGTCGGCCGTCATGGGATTATCATCAGCAAAGGGTATCACCAGGGGTTGTTGCTGCCACAAGTACCGCTGGAATACGGCTGGGACCTGGAAACCTATCTATCACACGGTTGCCTTAAAGCCGGGCTACCACCTGATGAATGGAAGCGCGGGGTAGAAATTCAGGTCTTTGAAGCTCAGGTTTTTTCGGAAGACTGAGCTTTTTTAAAATTAAATTTCCTTGCTTGTGGCTTTTCTGACTGATTTTTTTAAGTTTTCCAGACCCGGTTTCTTACTTTTTTAAGGTGCTTTTCTTTTAACCGCCTGGGGGAGCTTTTTATTCATTACCAGCCGGCTGAATAAATAGATAGAGGGTAATCCGCAGGGCGAAACAAGTTTTTTTCACCCGTCCCTGAATAAATAATAAGCCAGAAAAGTCTGCAGCAGCTCGTCCAGTGGCTCCGATAAAGTTCTCAGAACATGGCGTTTTTCCCGGGCTTAAAGTTACCGGACCTTTATTTTTTCAGTTTTTCCAGCTCTTCCCTGGCTTCTTCTTTCAGTTTCTTATCTTTGGAAGTGGACTCGGGCAGTTCCAGGCACTTCTTGAACTCAGCGGCGGCCAGGTCCTTCTTGTCCATGACCAAATAGGTGCGGCCCAGTTCCAGGTGATGGTTGATATAATCGGGTTTTAATTCTACGGCTTTTTTCAACCATTTTTCCGATTCTTCAAAAGAACCCTTGGGTATAGAACCATAGAGCAGGCTGCCGATGGCCCGCTTGGCTCCGCCGATTTCCGCCATCCGCCGGTGCCAGCGGCCGAGGGCATGATAGGCCAGGTCGTTTTTGGGGTCCAGTTCAATGGCTTTATCAATTTCAGCCTTGACTTTCTTGGAAACATCAATCTGTTCCTTCTTGCCCAGCAAAAGAACCTTTTTGCCCAGGGCCGCGGAGAGGAAGAAATGCCCCCAGGTATCGTTCGGGTTAACCGAGATAGCTTTTTCCGCACATTTTTCCGCCTTAAGGTAAAGGTCAAACTTTTTGCTGTCAGCTTCCTTGCCCTTTCCGCTAACCAGGTCTCCCACGTCCACATAACCCCTGGCGGCTTTCCAAAGAGCTTCATAATTGTTGGGTTCAACCT
>JBBIRN010000247.1:0-3447 GCA_037441785.1 Candidatus Aminicenantota bacterium
TTGATTTTTCCGGTTGCTGAATCTACTGCCTTGCTTTTATCAAATGACTGACCCTAAGAATTAAAATTAGAAAGATGATAGCTAAAGAAACCAGTACAGCAATTTCTACCGCCCGGTCGGCTGAAGCGGTGTCTTGAATCCTTTTGTAAAGGATACCAAGGAGAGCCCAGAAGATGGTCGGGGCGAAAAGAAAATCTTTTTTCTTGAAGATAAAGATTAGGGTCAAGATAAGGACTACAGCCAGCAGGAGCACGGTCCAGAACTGCTCGCTCAGACCGAAACGGTTCCAGTGCAGGCCGACCAGAACAGCTGTAGCGTTGGCCACAGTCGCCACTGAAATCCAGGCCAGATAAATGCTGAAAGGGAGCTTGGCAGGAAATTTATCGCGGTGTCTTTCATCATAAGGGCGCCTGTCCAGCCGCTGGTAGATTATGATGAGCAGGGTGAGGAGCGTCAGCATCACTAACAGGGAGAGGATTAGCTTTTCATAGTGCCAGGCGAAAATCCAGGCCGCATTGGCCAGACAGGTCAGGAAAAACAGTATGCCCAGTCGCTTAAAAGCCGAAAAAACTTCCCGTCCGGTGATAACTTGCTTCAGAGAAAAGAAAATAAAAACAGCCAGCAGCAGATAGATAACTCCCCAGATGGAGAAGGTAAAACCCGCCGGCACAAACAGGTTGGGGTATTTGTCTGAAAGCTGACCGGTATTCAGGTTGTTGAGCGGTAAGGCATTAGCCAGGTAATTCACCGCCACCATTCCTAAAAAGCCAAACAGGTTCAGCCAGGCCAGCCAGTTACCGCTTTTTTTCTTCCTGATCTCCGTCGGTTGCCCCCGGAGAAAGGTTTGCTTCCCTTCCATTTTGCCCTCCTGTGAATTCTTTCAGCTAAACCTGCTTTCTGATTTCCAATTTTAACTTTTTCCAGGGTCTTAATAAACAGGAAAATAAGACATAGTACCCAGCCTGAGGAGAGTATCTGGAAGCGGCGGAGTAGACAGCCAGCCATTGGGATTGAGGCGACCAGCCTGACTACTGGATGATGATTTTTTAAATCCCGGGCAGAAAAATACTCAGTGGTTTTTAACGCCGGCCGGCATGATGAATTTGGTAGAATCGTGGCCGATAAAGTGATGGATTAATTTGAAAAGCGTATTTCCTGGTTCAAAAAGAGTATTTATTGGTTCAAATCATTTTCTGAGCCCTGCCAGAGAGGGGATTTTACCCGAAGTAAATTTCTCAGACCAGGACAAATTTCAAGCCCAGGATGGCGGCTAACTTCTGGATTTTGGAAGCGATATGGCCGGTACCAACGGCGCAGTGATGAGCTGGCCCCTCTTTACTCCAGGCTTCCACGAAACCTTTTACCCCTTGCGGAAATTTATAACGGCTGTTGGTGTTACCGATTTCCAGAATTGGCCCGGGCACTGATTCACCTTCTGCTACCAGGAGTTTAAGCTGGCCGTCTCTGGTCTGGACCACAGACAGCAGAGTCACCGGTCCGTGCTTGACCCTCATCTCTATAGACAGACCCTTACCTGGCTTGCCGTGAAACACTCCCAGCGGTTTGAGCAGAGGCTTACCTTCAGCGATGGCGACGTGACCGGGGCCATCGTGGCCCATAAGCACCACACCCTCCTTAAAATCCATGGCGTAGAATTCAGTGAAAGAGCCACCGGCGCCAAAAGCATCCATAATTTTCATGGCCACGGCGTTTTTGACCTCGCATTCTCCAGCCATGGGCACGTGGCGGGCGGTGAGCAGCGAATTTCCCGCAATCATGGAAGTGATGATGTCTTCATCTTCACTGCCTGGGGTTCCTTCATAATAGTAAGCCACGGCGCCGAGTTTCTTTTCCGCCACCAGCCGGTCCAGGGCACAGGCCGTGCGAGCGGCTCTTTCAATTTCAGCCCGGGAGCATTCAGGCAGGATGTTAAAGGCGCGCTGCATTTCCTGGATTTTTTCTTCAACCTCTCTGGCCGTGACTTTTTTCCGCAATTCCCGGAGTTCAGCCATTTCCAGGAACTCAATGTGCAGACCGAGGCTGGCGGCTAACTGAGTGGGGTCTGAGTAAACGTCAAGCATGCCGTTGTAATAATGGCCGAGAATTCCCAGGTTGGTGCGGCGCAGAAGGTCAGCCACCCGGGCAGCTTCCACCCACTCACTTATTTCCTGCCAGGCTTCCGGGTCCTCAAGCGTTCCCGTGACCAGGTGGAAATCAACGCCTGAGCGATTAAAAACGTTGGCGATTTCTGGAACAGAGCAGGCCTGGCAGAAGGCCAGCCATTCGCCGGTCATCTTTCCGCGGTCGCCCAGAGAATTAAACCACTGGTAATCAATGGCTGCCGCCGGCTGGAGGTTGAGCACCACCACCGGCACTTTAGCTTCCTGCACCACAGGCAGAACAGTTGAGGACAGGGCATAGGTTGAAACGTAAAGAAAAATTATCCGGACGTTGCTGGATTTAAAGAGAGCCGCAGCCTGCCGGGCTTTTTCTACCGTGTCCACGAGACCGGCAGAAACGACCTGGCCAGAACCCGTTGAAGCCAGCTTTTTCTCTATGCTTTTGAGATAACCTTCCAGGCGGTCGCGAAGGCCAGGAAACTGACCCCAGTAAGTGTTTAGCCCGATGCCGAAAAGCCCCACTTTAACGGTTTCGGAAGCAGGAGCAGAAGGAAGCTGGGCTTCTGGTTTCGGGGCCTGCCCGGCTAGGCCTGGTGTTACGAACGCTAAAAAAAGTGTTATCGCCAGAATGACCGCGGCAAATTGTTGTCTGAATAACTTTGTGGCTGCTCCGGTCATTTTCTTTCCTCCTGTCAAAAATTTAAGCTTTGAAAAAACTTTAGTCATGTAAAACCAATTCAGCCAGCGGTTTTCATTTTAATTCCAGTGGAGCTGGCAGGGCAAGATAAAGTTGAAGCGCTGGAGAAAGCCAGCCAGATGTAAAAAACATCAGATAAAGAAAAAAGTGCTGGCAAAAAATTTTCTTTGGCGGTAAAAAGAAAGATAAGAAAATAAGAAAATAAAGAAGGAAAAACAAAATGAGCACCCGGTTAAAAACAAATGGCGGGCTGAAGAAGCCTGAAGTCAAAAGAAACAGTTTAAAAACTTTAAGCAAAAATCTTCGGGCTATCTTTTTGACGGCTCTTTTTTTCGTTGTGCTGTGCCTGTTCCTCGGCGACTCCTGTTCGGCCCCTGAAAAATCTTCCCTGAAGCAGGGATTCCTGAATCCGCCGGACGAATACCGCCCTGGTGTTTACTGGTATTTCATGGATGGAAACTTAAGCCGGGAAGCCATGACTAAGGACTTGGAAGCCATGAAAAAAGCTGGGCTGAGCTGGGCTCTTTTTCTGGAAGTGAACGTGGGTGTGCCGCGGGGCCAGGTTGATTTCTTAAGCGACAGGTGGCAGGAATTTTTCGCCCACGCCGTGCGGGAAGCTGAAAGACTGGG
>JBBIRN010000248.1:0-3441 GCA_037441785.1 Candidatus Aminicenantota bacterium
TGTGGTCATCGGTGAGTTTTTCCGCTGGTATGCAATAGACAGATTGACCGTCTCCATAGCCACGCCGGCCGGGACCAGAATTGAAAACACCGATGAGCTGGTCAGAAAATTTGAAGAGAAGGCCCTCTCCTACCCCTGCGAGAAACAGGTAGAAGCCCAGGTGCTCAGCGAAGGCGGTTACCTCAACATAACTTTTCCGCCGGCCATAGAGCGCTCGGCTCATCCCTACATCCTGAAAGATGAGCTTATTCGTCTGGCCACCAATTTTGCCGGTGTTAGCATCGGTGTTTATGGTTTTGACCCGCAGGGTTATTATTCCTCCATGAGCGCCGGCCGTTTTCTTGATTCATACATCAGACTCTACGGTTACAATCTCAAAAAGTTACAGGAAATAGCCGAAGACCTCCAGGTCCGGTTGCGAAAAAATCCCCGGGTGGGAGAAATAAAAGCCATCACCAGCCAGTATTACTGGGGAAGTACCGAGACCACAGAATACGTGCTGAAGATTAAGCCGGAAGCTCTGAAAAAGTTTAACCTGGACCCCAACTTCCTTTTCTACCAGATGCAGAGCTTGCTGCGCGGAACATTCGGTCTACCAATCAAAACGGTGATGTCCGGAAAAGAGATGGCCCTGGAAATCAAATTTCCTGAGGCCGAAAAAATGGATATCTCTGAACTGCTGCAAACTCTGCTCCGCACCCCTTCCGGCGAACACCTGAGAATAAAGGACCTGGTCACAGTAGAAGAAAAAGAAATTCCAGGCGCCATCTACCGGGAAAACCAGCAGTTTCAGATGACAGTTATGTGGGAATTTAAGGGTCCTTACAAGGCCGCAGACAATTACCGGCAGGCTATTTTCTCCAGCTTAAGTCTGCCGCCTGGCTTTTCTGCTACTCTGGAATATTCATTTCTCCTGACCCAAAAAGAAAAAACCCAGTTAGCTCTGGGGCTACTGGCCGCTTTGATTATTATATACATGATTTTGGCCTCGCTTTATGAATCGCTGGTTCAGCCTTTCATCGTCATGCTGGCAGTGCCGCTCTCGCTGATAGGTGTTTTCTTAGCCTTTGTTATCGCTGGTTATCCTTTTGATTCCTCAGCTTATATCGGTCTTATTCTGCTGGCCGGGATTGTGGTCAACAACTCCATCATCCTGGTGGACCACATCAACCTGACCCGGCGGCAATCAGAGGTGCCGCTGACGGAAGCCATCATCAAGGGCTCTGAAGAAAGAATCCGGCCGGTGTTTATGACCACTTTTACCACGGTTTTTGGTATGCTGCCGCTTCTGCTCATCCAGCTGGACAGCGGCCAGCGCCAGATCTGGTCCACTCTGGCCCTGGCCACCCTCGGCGGTCTGACTACTTCGGCGGTTCTGATTTTTCTGGTTATTCCCATCTTCTATTTTTACTTTGCAGGCCGAAAGTCTTAGAGTGGGGCCTGGCCCGGTCCAATAATGATTAAACAGAAAAAATAATTCTGCTTTGTTCCTTTAATGGCACTTTTACGGTAATGGTTTTTATCAGGAAAACAAAGGTAACTTCATCATTTAAGGCCAGCTCCGGTATTAGCTGCGGTATTCAAGTCCGGACCAAAATTTAACTCCATCTCTCTTTTCTCTGAAAATTCTCTCTTAAAGCCCAGAAAATTTTCTGACTCTGACTTCCTGCCTTACCAAGACCCTCAGAAAGTTATATAATTAACTGCCACAGGAAATTCCCTGATAAAAACTTTCAAGGAGTAAGATAATGTGGTGGGAAGATAAGTTAGTTAGAACTTTAAGATGCCGCCTGCTGCAGAAACCCGGAGTTTTTGGTGGGCTGCTTTCAGTTATTGGCGCTGAGAAAGCCTACGTGGGTGAAATCAAAATCATCCACATGGGCACCAACTACATGATTCGGGACATCACTATTTTCGTAGACGATGAGCAGCACCTGGAGCGGGTGATCAAAGCTGTCCAATCCTACCCCCAGGCTGAATTGCTGGAGGTCCGGGATGAAGTTCTGGAAATGCACCAGGGCGGGAAAATTGCCATCCGCAGCCGGTATGAAATAAACAACATCAGCGTTCTGCGCAAAGTCTACACTCCAGGCGTGGCTGAAGTCAGCCTGCTCATCAAGAAAAACCCGGCTCTGGCCCGCAGGTACACGGCCATCAGACACCTGGTGGCTATTGTCACGGACGGCAGCGCCGTGCTGGGACTGGGTGATGTCGGTCCTCTGGCGGCTATGCCAGTCATGGAAGGCAAGGCCAGCCTGATGGAAACTCTGACCGGCCTTTCCGCCATGCCCATCTTGCTTGATACTAAAGACCCGGAGAAAATCATCCAGACAGTAGTCAACATTGCTCCGACTTTTAGCGCCATTCAGCTGGAAGACATCTCCGCTCCCAGGTGTTTTTACATAGAAGAAAAAATCCAGGAAAAGATTGACATCCCGGTGATGCACGATGACCAGCATGGCACTGCCTGCGTGGTCACAGCTGCTCTGCTGAACATCTCCCGCGAAGCCTGTCAGGATTTAAAAAATTGCCGCATCGGTGTCATAGGCCTGGGGGCTGCGGGACTGGCTATCTCCAAGATGCTGATGTTTTTTCTGAACAAGCCCGTTTATGGTTCTGACATCAACCCAGAAGCCAATGAACGCTTAAAGGCAGCTGGTGGTTATGTTTCTGACCTTAGAGAAATCATGGCCGCCTGTGAGGTGGTCATTGCCACCACCGGTGTTCCCGGCCTGATAAAAAAGGAAATGGTCCGGCCCGGCCAGATTATTCTGGCTCTTTCCAACCCCAACCCGGAGATTGAACCGGAAGTGGCTAAGGAAGCCGGCGCAGCTTTTGCTGCTGATGGCAAGGTGATAAACAACGTTCTCGGTTTCCCTGGCATCTTTCGCGGGGCAGTAGATGCCAACGTACCGCGTATTACCAGGGAAATGCTGTTAGCCGCCGCCAGAGCCATTGCTGAATACGCCCCACCCGGAGAAATTGTGCCCAACCCGCTGGATAAAGGTCTGCACCGCCAGGTAGCCAGAGCGGTGGCCCGCACGGCTATGGAGCAAAAACTAAACCGCGACGACCTGACCGGCTATTTTGATTAACAACTTCCTGGTTGGGTTATCGGCCAGCAAAATTTGACATATCCATTGCTATTAGTTATATATTGAATTGAGGAAGGGTAGGCTAAATAAAAAAATAATGAGCCAGGTTGGGTCATTATTTTTCTCGCTGGTAATTCTGGCCATTAATTTTTTTAAGGAGGAAGAATGATCACCGTCAGACAAATACTGGAAGAAAAAGGACACCAGGCCTGGACTATAGGACCGGATGAAACAGTGTACAAAGCTTTAATGATTATGGCGGACAAAGACATCGGTGCCTTGGTCGTGGTAGAAAACGACCAGGTAGTGGGCATCGTTTCCGAAAGAGATTATGCCAGAAAAGTGG
>JBBIRN010000249.1:0-3436 GCA_037441785.1 Candidatus Aminicenantota bacterium
GCATCCGCTAGGCGACTGGCCAACGTACGCACTAGCTTGCGCAGCTGGTCCAATCGCCATGATTGAAGGAGCGGAGGACAACTGGCACTTAGATGTCAAACTTCAGCCGAACAATTAAGTTAGGCATGGTCCGAAGCTTTTGGCAGTAGCCCGAGATAAGCCCAAAAAGACCTGGTTGAATTTATATCAAGACTTGTGGCAATCAATAAATATTTTCGCTCCATCTGAACCTGGCTCTTTCCGACAGCTGGCTGGATAAGCCCTGAATTTTGTGGCTTTAAATAGTTAGATTTTCAATTTCTCAAGTTAATTTTTTTCACCACGGTGGATGGCCAGCAGGTCTGAAAGAATGGAAAAACCGGTTTCAATTTTTCCTGCCCCCGCTCCCTGAATGGTTACCTTGCCCAGAAGGTCAGTATCAAAGGTCAGAGCATTCTGAGCGCCCATCACTCCAGCCAGCGGGTCGGAAAGAGGAATCATCTCCGGTGCTACGCTGGTTATCAGCCCGGTGTCTTCTTTCCTCACCCGGGCAATTAACTTATACCTGAAGCCAGCCTTCCTGGCTTCCAGGATATCTGACCTGCGCAGGTGTGATATACCCTGCCTTTTCACCTCTTCTGGTTTTATTCTGCCACCCATCAGGGCGTTGGCCAGAATCACCACTTTGGCCACGGCATCCAGTCCTTCCACATCAGCAGTCGGGTCCGCTTCTGCATAACCGAGCTCCTGAGCCAGTTTCAGGGCTTCATCATATTCCAGGTTATCAAGTTCCATCTTGCTCAGGATGAAGTTAGTCGTGCCGTTCAAGATTCCTTTTATTTCTTTTATTTCATTTCCTGCCAGCCCGTTCTCAAAAAGATGAAATACTGGTGTGCCGCTCATGACCGTTCCTTCAATCCGGAATTGTCTTTGATTTACTCTGGCCAGTTCTTGCAGTTCATGGAAATGTAGGGCGGCCGGTCCCTTGTTAGAAGTAACCACATGTTTCCCAGTTCTTAGGGCTTTTTTGATGTAGGAAGTGGCCGGTTCTCCGGTTTTAATGTCAGTGTAAGTTAATTCGGCCATTATCTCTGCCTCTACCCGTTCTATAAGTTCCAGCGGGTCAATAAAACCAGGAATTTTTTCTTTGGCGCCCGGGTAATCGTTTAATTTTTTCCCTTCTTCCAGTATGGTGAGCAGGCTTTTGAGGTTTAAGCCCTGGCGGCAGAGGACTGAACCTTTTAGCTTGTCCGTAATGGCTACTACTCGCGGTTCAAAATCAAAGCGGTCGCGCAGATAATCTGCCTTTCGCTCAAGTATTTCCAGCAATCCCTGACCCACTGTGCCGCAACCGATTAAAATTATCCGGTATTCCATAAAAGCCTCCCTATTATCTCTTTATATTAGCATGATTGAAGGCCTCTTAACCAGCCGGGCTTAATCAGAAAGTGAAAAAAAAAAGCTGCCCCGCGGGGCAGCCCTTAAACAGCTTTCTTCCTACGTACTGCTTATTTTCAGGCCTTGGGTGTCTGCTGCTGAGAAGCAATGAACTGTTCAATCCACTCGGTAGTAACACTCTTGGGTCTTTCAATGGGCAGACCCAGAGCTCTGTCCCAGATGAGCTGAGCTAGAACACCAAGGGCTCTGGAAACACCGAAGAACACGGTGTAGAAATCATACTCAGTTACACCATAGTGCCAGAGCAAGCAGCCGGAGTGAGCATCCACGTTCGGCCAGGGGTTCTTGGCTTTGCCGTGCTGGGTCAGGATGTCCGGAGCCACTTCAAACACTTTGCTGACCACCTTGAAAATCGGGTCATCGGGCAGGTGCTTGAGGGCAAATTCTCTCTGGGCGATGAAGCGCGGGTCGGTCTTGCGCAGAACAGCATGGCCATAGCCCGGGACAACTTTACCGGCGTTCAGGGTATCCCAGATGTACTGACTGATCTGTTCTTTTGTCGGGTCCTGTCCGATTTTTTCCATCATTTCCATGATCCAGCGCAAGACTTCCTGGTTAGCCAGGCCGTGCAGCGGTCCGGCCAGTCCGTCCATAGAGGCGGACAGGGAGTAATAAGCATCGGAGAGGGCTGAACCAACCAGATGGCAGGTATGAGCGGAAACGTTGCCACCTTCATGGTCGCAGTGCAGCACCAGATAAAGTCTCATCAGGTCTTTGAAGGCCGGGTCATCAGTTACACCCAGCATGTGAGCGAAGTTGCCGCCCCAGTCCAGCTTGGGGTCAGCCGGGATGTGTTTATTACCCTTGTAAGTCCGGCGGTAGATGTAGGCAGCAATGGCCGGCAACTTGGCCAGGATGTTCATCACATCTTCGTACATCGGGTCCCAGTAATCCAGCTTGTGCATACCTTTGCGGTATCTTTCGGCAAAGATGGAGTCTTTCTGAAGCTGCAGAATAGCCAGAGAGAACTGGGTCATGGGGTGAGTGTCAGCCGGTACAGCGTTCATTACCTCAAGGAGATATTTGGGCAGTTCACTTCTCTTGCGCCATTCTTCGGTAATTTCTAAGCATTCTTCATAGGTTGGAATATCACCGGTCAAGAGAAGATGGAACATGCCTTCCGGCAGCGGCTCTTCAGTGCCCGGAGCTTTCGGTAGCTTTTCCCGAACTTCCGGGATGGTATAGCCACGGAAGCGAATTCCTTCGTTCGGGTCCAGGGCCGAGCATTCCCAGATCATGCACTTGACACTGCGCATACCTCCGTAAGTCTGAGCAATAGTCACGTCAGAAATTTTGAGTTCGCCATGCTCCTTGAGAATCTTCTGGATTCTCTCGCGCATAGGCAGCATTTTGGAGACAAACTTTTCCTTTAAATTAGCCATTCAGACCTCCTTAAAATTATGAAAGTATTGCTTAAAAAAATCCTAATAATAAATTTGGAGGTAAAAATATAACATTTATCAATAAATTAAGTCAATTTGTTTTTTCTTTCAGTATAGGTCAGGGGAAATAAAAAACTTGATTTTTAACTCCGGGGCTTATATTCTTAATTTAACAAAAACTGAATTGAAATGAAAATGAATATTTTCTAAGGAGAGAAAAATGGGTGCTTTGATCGTAATTCTGATTATAGTCGGTCTTCTGGCGCTGATAGCGGTCGGTCTCTACAACAGCCTGGTGACGCTCAGGAACAGGTGCGATAATGCCTGGGCGCAGGTTGATGTGCAACTGCGTCGCCGTTATGACCTCATTCCTAACCTGGTGGAAACAGTCAAAGGTTATGCCAAGCACGAACGGGAAGTGTTTGAGAAGGTGACCGAGGCCAGGGCTAAAGCCATCAACGCCCAGACAGTGAAAGAACAGGGCGAAGCCGAAAATATGCTGACTGGAGCCCTGAAATCTCTGTTTGCCGTGGTTGAGAATTATCCTGAGCTTAAAGCCAACCAGAATTTCCTGATGCTTCAGGAAGAACTGGCCGGAACCGAAAGCAAGATTGCCT
>JBBIRN010000250.1:0-3426 GCA_037441785.1 Candidatus Aminicenantota bacterium
GTTTAGGGTTGGAGATGGATTCTATGTACAGAAGGATGGATTTGGTGTTTTCGTCTTCGCCGAAGTAATCAATCAGGTCTCCGAAATCTATGTCAATCGCGTTGCCGATGGAGACAAAGTAGGAAAAACCAATCTTTTCTTCCAGCGACCAGTCAAGGATGGAAGTGCACAGGGCTCCCGATTGAGAAATGAAAGCAATATGACCATTAAGGGGCATGGAGGCAGCAAAGCTGGCATTAAGCTGAAAACCGGGTGAAATAACACCCAGACAGTTTGGTCCGAGGATGCGCATTCCAGGATATTTCTTTTTTTCCTCCAGAATCTGTTGCTCCAGAGCTCTTCCCTGGGGTCCGGTTTCTCTAAAACCAGCGGAAATAATAATGATACCCAGGATGCCAGCCTCTCCACACTCAGCCACCAGTTTTGGTACCTGAGGGGCGGGCGCAGTGATGACCGCTAGGTCGGGCGTTTTGGGTAGATTCTTGACCGAGGAGAAGCAGGGTATGCCCATCACTGCTTCTACGGCCGGGTTAACCGGGTAGACCACACCGCGGAAGCCGCCAGTAATCAGGTTGGAAAGGATTTTTCCCGAGACACTTTTCGGGTTGGGGCTGGCGCCGACCAGAGCAATACGCTGCGGCTTGAAAATTTTATCCAGAGCTTCCATGGGTTCCATCTAAAAACTCCGCACTTCCAGATTCTGTGTTCCAGGTTTTCCGGCTTGTTGGCCAGAAAAAAAAACCGAAAACAACTAAAACAATTTTAATCTAAATCCAGTAGAAATTGTAGTGCCGGGCGTCCCGTATCCATAAATCAGCTCGTATCTCACGTTGAACAGGTTGTTGATAAGAAGGAAGGCTTCCAGCTTTTCTGAAAGGTCGTATTTAAAATTGAGGTTGGTTAAAAGATAGGCAGGAAGGGTGACTTTTTCGGCCGGGTAAGACGAATAATTAAAATCAGTTCTCTCCCCGACATAGTTCAGTTCCAGGCCCAGACGCAGTTTTTTCCGGCTGTAAACCAGATGAGCAAAGCCGCTGTGCGCCGGTCGTCTGATTAAGGCTTCATTGTTGTCCAGGTCCAGAGCCTGTAGCCAGGTCCAGCCGGCTTCGCCGTAAAAAGTGGCAAATGGTCGGAAGCGCAGGGAAGCTTCCAGACCGCGGGTGAGGGCCCGGCCAAGGTTAAGATAGCCAGTGCCAAAGTAAAACTGGATGAGGTTGCGGTACCTGTTTTCAAAGTAAGTAAGAGCGGTGGAAAAATGCTGGCTCCAGTCACGCTCAACTCCGGCATCCCAGCCGGTGTTTTTTTCGGGTTTGAGCAAAGAATTGCCGATGGGACCGAAGGAGCTGGCCGGGGCATAAAGCTGGTAAAGGGAAGGGGCTTTAAAGCCAGAACCCAGCGTAGCTCTTATTTTCCAGCCTGTGCCTGCTGGCGCAAAATTAGCAGCCAGACGGTAAGTCAGGGCCGTGCCAAATTCCTGGTGCTGGTCAAGACGGAAGCCAGAAGTGAAAGAAAGGCCCTTGGCCGGTTTCCACTGGTCCTGAAAGTAAAAACCCAGAAGACCGGTTTGTTTCCGGGGGAAGAAACTTTCGTAAGAACCAAACGGACTGGAGTAATGATCTTCGGAGCGAGCTGCTTCCTCTTTAAACTCCAGGCCAAAAATTACCGTCTGGGAAGCGGTGAGGAAAAGGTTGTTCTGCCAGTCCAGCTTGTAAAAAGTTCCGCGATAAGAGGCTCTTTCGCTCTCTCCGGGGTGCCATTCATCCGGGTCGTTGTGATTTTTTCGCTGGTTGACTTCCACACCGAAGATAAGCTTTTGCTCCCAGCGGTGCTGGAAGAGGAAGAAATTGGCTTCCAGACGCTCAAACAAAAAAGCTGACTTTTGCTTAAAATTGGGGTCATCACCATAAGGTCCACCGAAAGCATCCAGGTCAGCTTCTGAAAGCAGTCCGCGTGTCTGCCAGGTCAGGGAAAAATCAGGGCTAAGTTCATACTTGATTTTGAAAGCTAAAGCCTGCTGGGAAAACCCGTCTGCTTCTTTGTTGCCCGGGTAGTATTTACTGGCTGCAGAAACACCGGCGGTGGTCCAGGAATTTAACCCCAGCTCGTAGGAAAGGTTTCTCCCTCTGCGGCTCAGGGAAAAAGCTCCCTGCCAGGTTTTCTGCGTGCCAGCCGACAGATAAAACTCCGAGTGATTGCGGTCCGGTTCTGAAGAAACAAAGTTAACCACGCCAGCCAGGGCGTCTGAGCCGTAAAGAGTACTCTGTGGACCGCGGAGGATTTCCAGCCGGTCCACCAGACCCAGGTTAAACAGGTTGAAATTAAAAGAACGACTTGGAGCAGCCGGGTCGTTAATCTCCACGCCGTCAATCATAAACAGCGTGTGTTCAGAATTTCCGCCGCGAAGATAAAGAGAACCAGCTCCACCTGTCGGACCAGCCTGGGCATAAAAAACACCGGGTACCAGGGAGAAAAGGTTTTCAGGCGCAATGGATTTAAGCGGAAAAAGTGATTCCAGGTTTAACACAGAAATAGCCGAGGCTGTTTCTTTAAGAGGCGTTTCCAGACGGGTAGCGGTGACCACCACTTCATGGTGAATTTTTTCATTCTGAGGCCGGTCATCAGTTCTGGCGCCAAGAAAATGTGGAAAAAAGAGGAGTAAAATCAGAGAAAGACACAGATGGGCAGAAAGGTTCTTTTTCATACATACTCCTTTCCCCCCGCTGATGATTTTTTGTGGCCAGCTCGTTCATCTTCTCTTCCGCCCGAAAAGAAGATGGGCCAGCGGGTCTAAGGCAGGTATCCTGACTCTCGGGTCATCCTCCTCCCTGGCCTTCCCACCCTGACGGGCAGTGGCTTTTTACGGGATTCGTCGCCGATTACAGTAGCGGGGGCTGTGTCCGCTTTTCACGGACTTCCCTGCTTAAACCCTGAAATGTTAATCTACCACATTTTTTTTGTTAGTCAAATGGATTGAAAATTGGAGAAAGGTTTTTGAGGAAAAAATTCTGGCTATGGCCTGGGGACAAAAATGGGCCCCTTAGACAGAAGGGTATTTTAAGTAAAATTAGGTAAAATCAGGTCAATTCAAGGTAGTTAATTTTTTTTATGTTGGTGAGAATCGGCCGCCGGCGAAATTTGGTTTCTTAAAAATATGAGCAACTATAGGGTTTGGAAAATAAGCTGGGGTTTTGACAGAAGGCTAAATGAGGGCTATTATTAAAAACTGATTTTGGAAGTTTAATCTGGAAGCTGTGATTAAATAAAAGAAAATAAATAATTTGATAGGACAGGAAATCAATCAAACAGGTACATCAACATGAACAAAAAGTTAATTATGGTCTTTTTCCTAGCGAGCTTTCTGGTTTCCGGCACTTTTGCCGGCCAGAAAAAAGATAAGATTTCGGCTACAGAAGCTTTTATCAATGG
>JBBIRN010000251.1:0-3426 GCA_037441785.1 Candidatus Aminicenantota bacterium
TGTCGGTTCCGAACTGGAAGTTTTGCTGGAAGAAGTAGAAGAAAAGGAAGGAAAGAGAATCGGCCGGGCCCGGGCTCGTTTTCAGGCTCCGGAAGTGGATGGTCTGGTCTTGGTGGACGATTTGCCTGATTATAAAAATCAATGGCCAGATTTTATAAGGGTAAAAATTAAGAAAGCTCTCACCTATGATCTTAGAGGCAGGTTAATAAATGATTAAACTGGCAAAAATTATCTCCACTTTTTTTGGCATCGGGTTGTTTCCTCTGGCTCCAGGAACAGTAGCCAGCCTGGTAGTGGTATTTTTATACCGCTTCTTTTTTCACCAGATCTCCTGGCCACTTTATCTGGTTCTTTTCCTGGTTATTTTTTTTCTGGGCACCTACACTTCCTCCGTTTATGCCAGGGCTTTGAACCTGAAGGACCCGGGCAAGATTGTCATTGATGAAGTCGCCGGACAGTGGCTGGCTCTGTTTCTGATAAGCCCGGACTGGAAATGGTTGGGTGTCTCTTTTATCCTTTTCAGGTTTTTTGATATCATAAAGCCCTTGGGTATTAAAAAACTAGAAAATCTCCCTCAGGGCTGGGGTATCATGGCTGATGATGTGGGCACCGGGCTAGCCGTAAACGTGCTGCTTCAGATAGCCAGGATTTTTCTAAGATGAGGACCGCTAAAAAGAATATCCAACGCCTAGAATTTATTGCGGTGGGGAGCGAACTTCTTTCTTCTTCTTTTCCAGAGACTAATTCGCTCTTTCTGGCGGAAAAACTGGAGCAGGCGGGACTGAACCTGACTTTTAAAACAGTCGTCAGCGACCGCTGGAGCGAGCTTCAGGAAGTAATCAGGACAGCCAGAGAAAGAAGCCAGATAATTTTTCTTTCTGGTGGTCTGGGCCCGACAGAAGAC
This sequence comes from Candidatus Aminicenantota bacterium, assembly GCA_037441785.1. Taxonomy (GTDB): domain Bacteria; phylum Acidobacteriota; class Aminicenantia; order Aminicenantales; family Saccharicenantaceae; genus Saccharicenans. The sequence continues at coordinate 905 of JBBIRN010000251.1, forward strand.
GACCGTACCAAGGAAGCTCTGGCCCGGGTTGTCAGGAGAAGATTAATTTTTAACCCCGAAATCCTCAAACGAATAAAAAAAAGATTTGCCAGCCGGGGTCTGGCCATGCCTGCTTCTAACAAAAAGCAGGCCTACCTTATTGAGGGAGCAGAAATCCTGGAAAATCCGCACGGGACAGCGCCCGGGCAATGGCTGGAAACAGGCGGAAAGATTTTTATTCTTCTTCCGGGCCCGCCCTCTGAATTCAAACCCATGGTGGGAAACCTGGTCCTGCCGCGTCTGAAAAATCTGAGCCAGAAAAAAATTATAAAAGCCTTTTTTAAAATAACCGGGGCCGGCGAATCCTGGGTAGAAGACCGGATAAAAGAAGTTTATAAGAAGCTTCCTCCTTACCTGGAATTGACTATTCTGGCTTCACCCGGCGACCTACAAATTATACTTTCTTTAAAAATTGAATCTGAAGACCAGGAAGCAGAAAGAACACAAGAGCTGGAAAAAATTAAACTGAAAATCACCCGGCTACTGGGAGATAAAATTTACGCTTTTGAGCCCAGGAATCTCGAACAGGTAGTGGCCGAAAAATTAATCAACCTGAAAAAAACCATAGCCACGGCGGAATCCTGCTCCGGCGGTTTATTAGCTCACCGCCTGACTAACATTCCCGGCAGTTCTAATTATTTCCAGCTGGGACTGGTAACTTACAGCAATGAAGCCAAAATTAAACTTCTTTCTGTTCCGAAAACAACGATAAAGGAAAAAGGAGCTGTCAGCGCCGAGGTGGCCCGGGCCATGGCCTCTGGCCTGCTGAAAAAGGCGGACGTGGACCTGGCTGTGGCCATAACCGGGATAGCTGGACCTGGTGGTGGCAGCCCGAAAAAGCCGGTCGGGCTGGTCTATCTTGGACTGGCCAGCTCAGATGGGATAGAAGTGGAAAAATGTCATTTCCTGGGCACCCGTGAACAGATAAAATTTCAGGCCACTCAGAAAGCGCTGGATATGGTCAGGCTAAAATTGCTAAAATTAGAACATAAGTCAGGTGCGCTAAAAAGGAAAGTCTCATGAGAGCTTTTATTGCTGTTGATTTAGAGGATTCAATCAAGGACCGGCTCACCACTCTGGTGGAAAATCTTAAGCCAGCTGGCCGGAACATAAAATGGGTGGCCAGAGAAAATTTTCATCTGACCCTTAAATTTCTGGGAGAAATTGAGGAAGCACAGGCAGAAACGGTGCGGCAAACTTTAATCAAACTGAGCTCTCAGTACCAGCCGTTTTCTTTAAAGCTTAAAGGAACGGGTAGTTTTCCGCCAGGCCAGAACAGAATGAGGGTGATCTGGGTAGGCCTGGAAGCGGCTCCGGAACTTTTCCGTTTACAAAAAGAACTGGAAGATGAGCTGGAAAGAAGGGGGTTCCCCAGAGAAGAGCGGGCCTTCTCCCCTCACCTGACTCTTGGCCGGGCCAAACAGCCAGAAAACCAGGACCGGCTCAAAAAGTTGCTGGATAAATTTTCGGCCGAGGAATTTGGCCAGATGATGGTGAAAGAGATCACCTTCTTCCAGAGCCTTCTCAGGCCTGAAGGCCCTGTTTATAAACCTTTAGGTAAGTTTGAGTTAGCATGAAATTAGCAATCTTCTTACTCGGGGCTTATCTGCTGGGTTCATTATCCCCTGGCTACTTTCTGGTTAAAATAAAAGCCAGGAAGGACATAAGAGAAGTAGGCAGTGGTTCAACGGGGGCCACTAACGTTCTCCGCTACCAGGGCTGGAAGCTGGCCGTCCCGGTCATGCTCTTTGACCTGCTGAAAGGCTTTTTGCCTGTTTATTTAGGGAGACTATGGTGGGCGGATGAAAAAAGAGCTTTGCTCGGTCTGCTGCTGGCTGTTCTTGGCCACTGTTTTCCCTTTTACCTGAAATTTAAAGGCGGAAAGGGTGTGGCTACCACTATCGGTGGATTTTTGTACCTGGCGCCAGTTCCCATGCTCATAAGCCTGGGAATTATTGTGGCCATGGTTTTGCTTTTCAGGTATGTTTCCCTGGCTACCCTGACCGGACTTTTTACCTTCCCCTTTATCAATTTTTTGCTGCGGCGAGATAAAAATTTATTCTGGGCCAGCCTGGTAATCTTTTTTGTTGTTGTCTGGCAGCACCGGGCCAACCTGAAACGATTGTTAGCCGGACAGGAAAGAAAATTCGGAGAAAGAGTAAATGCTTAAAATCAGCGTCATCGGCGCGGGCAGCTGGGGTTCTGCTTTTGCTTACTACCTGGGCAAACTCGGGTTTCCCACCAAACTCTGGGTTCGGGAAGAAGAAGTTTACCTGGGGCTGCTGCAGACCAGGATTAACCATCTTTTCCTTCCCGGACATGTTTTCCCGTCCACGGCGAGTTTCTACCGGAACCTGGCTGAAGCCCTGGAGAAATCTGACCTGGTCTTCGTGGCTGTTCCTTCTCAATTTTGTCGCCAGATGTACACCAGGCTAACCACCACCTGTCCTTTTTCCAGGTAATCAGCCATCCTGGTGTACATC
>JBBIRN010000252.1:0-3424 GCA_037441785.1 Candidatus Aminicenantota bacterium
AACATGCCTTTAAGCAAGGAGAATAAAAATGCCTAAGCTAAATGTAATGGTAATGCTGGCTGCTGTAATTTTACTCATCTCTATTTTCATCTTTGCTTCCAGCGACCAGCCCGTTTCTAAGTTTCGAGCTGATTATGACGGGCTGGCTATGACCCCGCCCATGGGCTGGTATCCCTGGAATACTTTTGGCCAGGAACCACAGAATGAGAAGTTAATCAAGGAAATGGTTGAAGCCCTGCTCCGCAGCGGGATGAAAGAAGCAGGCTATGTCTACATTGGACCTGATGAGGGCATTTGTTTTTATAGAGATGAGAACGGGAAGTTAACTACCAATTTAGAGCGCTATCCCAGCGGCTTACGCGGCCTTGGAGATTACATTCATCAACGAGGCCTTAAATACGCCCTCTACACTGATGCCGGCACGCGTACCTGCAGCCAGGCTATGCCAGGCACCAAGGGATATGAATTTGAGGATATGCGCCAGTTCGCCGAGTGGCGAGCTGATTATCTGAAAATTGACTGGTGCAACACTAAAGGACAGGATATTGTCCAGACCTACACTCTGCTGGATGAAGCCCAGCGCGCGGCCGGCCGTCCTCTTGTCCACAGCCTGTGTTCCTGGGGAGTGGGCGAACCCTGGAAGTGGGCAGCCGCCGTTGGTCATCTGTGGAGAACAACCGGTGATATCTGTGAACCAGGCCAAGCCGACTGGAACTCCGCTATGGAAATAGTTCTGGCTAACGAGAAATTGTATGCCTATGCCGGACCGGGCCGCTGGAATGACCCGGACATGATGATTGTGGGGATGCCCGGGCTGAGCGAAGCCCAAAACCGAAGTCTCTTCAGCCTGTGGTGCATGATGGCCGCACCGCTGATAGCTGGAAACGACCTCCGGCAAATGACTGAGTCTACCAGGCAAATCCTGACCAACCTGGAAGTTATCGCTGTAGACCAGGACCCGCTCGGGATTCAGGGACACATCATCAGGAAGGATGGCCAGGTGAGTATCTGGGGTCAAAAGAAATTGTTTGATGGCAGCCAGGCCGTGCTCATTTTCAACCAGAACAATTCGCCCTCTGAGGTCACCATCAGCTGGGATGAATTTGGTTTCAGCCGCAAAGCCAGTCTTTATGTCCGCGACCTCTGGAAACACCAGACCACCGGACCAATCGCCAACGGAATGAAATTGACCATCCCACCTAATGATGTAATAATGCTGCGTCTTTCCAGTTCAAAAGACTTTCCCCTTCCGCCGATTATCAGCGCTGATACTTATCTTATCTTCCTGCGCGCCAGAAGCTCTAGGCCAGAGAAGCTTTCTGCTTCTTTAACCATTCATAATGCCGGAACAGTTGACTTACCACTCTGGAAGGTTCATGGTTCACTTCCTTCCTGGCTGTCGGTAAAAATTACCAAAAAAGGTAAAAACCAGACAGTCACTAACCAGATTAATACCGTGGGTCTCAGCTCAGGCTATTATCACACCATGGTCAGGCTGGATAACATCGAACCAATTTCTAAACGCCCTATGTCCGCTTTTTATTATGACGTAGAAATTGAAGTAAAATAATGAGAACAAAGATGAAAATTATAAAATCAAATTCCACTTTATGTTTTCCCACCATTCTTTTAATCCTGGTAATCCTGTCTTTCTTTGCCTGCAGCTCTGGAACTGAAGATAAAAAGTTGCCCTCACCTTCACCCACCATCCCACACGCCGCTGCCCTGCAGAAAAAATTAGCCCGTGGCTGGAATACCTGGGAAAACGGAAGCGTCTTAACTCATGTTCTGCTGCCAGATGCTTTCGCCGTTAAACTAATGCTCAAAGACCACAAATCAGGGGAAAACCTGACTGAAGCTCTGATTGGCCGAGAAGATTTCGCGTCCAGAGAACAGGTCATCCCCCGGCCCCGAACCTATGATGGTTCCTACACCGAGCTGGAAGTAAAATGGCGCAGCATCCACCTCCGCCTGCAAAGCGCAGCTTTTAACAACGAGCTTTATTTACTGATAACTCCCCTTGAGGCTTCCCCCCAGGATTCATTGATTATTGTCCCGCAGATGCTATGGGGGAAAAAGGGGGAAATATCCCTGAATCAGGACCAGATTACCGGGAAAACTCAAAATCAGAATATATGCCTGTATGTTGACGGAAATAGACTGGAAAAAACCGCAGATAAAATAAGTCTCTCCTTAGATAAAGCCATCACGATTTCATCTCATAAGTTAAAGTCACCGGATGAGATAACAAAAATACTGGAAAAAGCCAGGAAAAAAGTCCCTGATGGAAAGACCGTATGTCCTGATGCACCAGAAGAATACGACGCCGTACATACGGTTCTGGCCTGGAATACTGTTTATGACCCTGACAACGACAGAGTAATTACCCCGGTGAGTCGCAACTGGTCAGCTTCTGCTGGTGGCTGGGTTTTATTTGAGTGGGACACGTACTTTGCTTCCTACATGTTAGCTCTGGACAACAAAGACCTGGCTTACTCCATTGCTCTGGCTATCACCAAAGAGATTACCCAAAGGGGATTTGTGCCCAACGTCGTCCAGCCAGGGTATAAAAGTGAAGACCGCTCCCAGCCTCCGGTAGGTTCTCTGATAATCAAAGAAATTTATAAAAAATACAGAGAAAAATGGTTTTTGCAGGAAGTGTTCAATGATTTACTGTCCTGGAATCGCTTCTGGGCCAGTAATCGGGATGTTGATGGTTACCTATGCTGGGGGTCTGATCCATATACGGCGGAGAATCTTCCTGAGCGTCTGCTAAAAGGAATCGGTACCAGGACAGGAGCAAAATGGGAATCAGGGCTGGATAATTCTCCCATGTGGGATGAGGCAGTTTTTGATACCACCAGACATCGACTGCTGCTGGCGGATGTGGGCTTAATGAGTCTTTACATCGCTGATTGCCAGAGTCTGGCGGAAATCGCCACCATCCTGGACCGGCCAGAAATAGTCCGAGAACTCAAAGAAAGAGCAGAAAAATATGCAAAAAAACTCCAGACTCTCTGGGATGATAAATTTGGTCTTTATCTCAATAAAGACCTGGTGACCGGGAAATTCAGTTATCGTTTATCACCTACTTTATTTTATCCGCTGCTGGCCAGGGTACCCAACCAGCAACAGGCCGAAAGGATGATCAAGGAACATTTTTACAACCCGAAAGAATTCTGGGGGAAGTACATTTTGCCCTCCATCGCCCGGAATGACCCGGCCTATAAGGACAATCTTTATTGGAGAGGAAGAATCTGGGCTCCGTTGAATTTCCTGGTCTATTTAGGCCTCAGGAATTACGACCTGCCTGAAGCCAGAAAAGACCTGGTGGAAAAATCAAGAGATTTACTGTTAGCCTCCTGGATAAAAGATAAAAATGTGTTTGAAAATTATAACTCCGAGACCGGACAGGGTGATGATG
>JBBIRN010000253.1:0-3421 GCA_037441785.1 Candidatus Aminicenantota bacterium
CTCAGACTGGACGGTGGCGCCTCTTGACCCCCTGGCCGGGATTTATGCCGCCGTGACCAGAAGAACGCTGGATGGAAAAAATCCCCAGGGCTGGATTCCTGAAGAAAAAATCACGGTGGAGCAGGCTGTTCAAGCTTACACCAGCAAAGCGGCCTGGAGCGAGTTTTCAGAAAAAGAGAAGGGAACTTTACAGGCTGGCAAGCTGGCGGACCTGGTGGTGATTGACCGCGACATATTCAGCGTGGAGCCTGAAGAAATAGTCAAAGCCAGAGTCCTTTTAACCATGGTGGATGGCCGGGTGGTTTTTCAGGATGAGCAAAACGGGCTTCTAAGATGAACAGCAACCTCAAGCCTCAGGAAAGAATCAGACAACTCTTAAGCCATTACCCAAGAGAGCGACATCATCTGATAAATTTCCTGCATCTGGTCCAGGCTGAATTCGGCTACCTTCCAGAAGAAGTGGTTGAACTTCTTTCAGAACATTTTTCTGTCTCACCGGCGGAGATTTTTGGAGTGGCGACCTTTTATGCTTCTTTCACCATAGACCGGCCGGCAGAACACGAAATTCAGGTCTGTCAGGGGACAGCTTGTCATGTTCATGGAGCAGAAGCTATCCTAGAAGAATTTTCCCGGCAGTTGGATAAGTATTACGGAGAGCAGAATTGGTCCGGAAAAGTTTCCCTGAAGAAAGTTAACTGTCTTGGTTGTTGTGCCATCGGTCCGGTGGCCATGGTAGATGGCCTCCTCGAGTCTAGGATTACACCGGCCAAAGTTAAAGCAATTGTTCGGAAATTGAGCAAAAACGATAGTCCGGAAAGCCAGAGAGAACGGGATGAACAATAGTAGTCTGAAAAAAATCAATTCTTTAACTGAGCTGCAGAAGTTGATTGAGTACTGGGCAGGTAGACCTCAGCCCGAGAAAATCGTTTCGCTCTCCGCGGCCAGCTGCGGCCGGGCTTCCGGAGCTCTCCAAATTGCCTCAGCTCTGGAAAAATGTTTAGAAGAATTCAAGCTGGACGGCCGGGTGGAGCTTAAACTTACGGGTTGTCACGGTTTCTGTCAGCTTGAACCTGACTTGATAATCTTTCCTGAAGGATATTTTTACCCCAACCTCAGGCCTGAACAGGTGCCGGCGGTGGTAGAAAAAACGCTTCTGGCTGGAGAATTCATTCCTGAGTTGGCCTTTACTGACCCGCACAGCGGAAAAGTGTACCGTCGGATTTTTGAGCTGCCCCTGTATCAGAAACAGCTGCGCTGGCTGCTGGACGCACATCTGAAGCTGGACCCGTCAAGCCTGGAAGATTATTTTGCCCAGCAGGGTTTTTCGGCTCTGCTCAGGGTTTTAAGGTGGGACAATCAGGAAAGAGTGATTGACCTCATCACCGCCTCCGGACTCAGAGGACGCGGTGGTGCTGGCTTTCCAACCGGCTTGAAATGGCGGTTAGCCAGGAAAACAGAGAGTCAAGAAAAATATCTGATATGCAACGGGGATGAAGGAGACCCGGGAGCTTACATGGACCGCGGGCTGCTGGAGAGCAACCCGTTCAGTGTAGTGGAAGGAATGATTATCGGTGGATATGCCACAGGTGCCCGGAAAGGGTTTATCTACATCCGTCAGGAATATCCACTGGCCGTGGCCAGAATGGAAGCAGCCCGGCAAAGCTGCTATCAGGCTGGTTTGCTGGGTGAGAAAATACTCGGAACAGAATTTTCTTTTGACCTGGAAATTATTCGCGGCGCCGGAGCTTTTGTTTCGGGTGAGGAAACAGCCCTGATAGCTTCTGTTGAAGGACGGAGGGCTTTTCCCCGGCAGAGGCCGCCCTTTCCGGTAGTTAGCGGACTTTTTGGGCAGCCGACCGTAATCAACAACGTGGAAACCTGGGCCAATGTGCCCCTGATTATTCGCCAAGGACCAGAGTGGTTCAGCCAGGTGGGCACGACCACCAGTAAAGGCACAAAAATATTTTCGCTGGTTGGTCAGGTCAAGTTTACCGGACTGGTAGAAGTACCTCTGGGCATAAGCATAAGTGAAGTGGTCCAGGAGATTGGGGGTGGAGCACCGAAGGGGAGAAAAATAAAAGCTGTACAAACAGGAGGTCCTTCTGGTGGCTGTTTGCCGGTCAGTATGTTTAACCTGCCCCTGGATTATGAAGCCTTGCAGGCCGCCGGAACCATCATGGGTTCAGGGGGTATGATTGTCCTTGACGATTCCACTTGCCTGGTGGACCTGGCCCTTTATTTTCTGAGGTTTGCTGCCAGTGAATCCTGCGGCAAGTGTGCGCCCTGCCGGCTGGGAACGGCTCAGATGGTGGATATTCTGGAGAGGATAACAAGAGGCGAAGGCCAGCTTGCCGACCTGGAGCAGCTCAACAAGCTGGGCCGGGTCATGCAGAAAGGTTCTCTCTGCGGACTTGGCAGAACCGCGGCCAATCCAGTGCTCAGCGGGCTGCGTTATTTTTGGGAAGAATTTGAAAGGCACGTGCTGGAAAAACAATGTCCGGCGCTGGTCTGCCGGAAGCTTATAACCTACGCCATTGACCGGGAAAAATGTCGCCGTTGTTACCTTTGCCTGAAAAATTGTCCTTTTGGGGCCATAAAAAAAGAACCTGACGGCTGGCCTTACGTGGATGAAGAGTTATGCCAGTCTTGTGGCCTCTGCCTGAACACCTGTCCAAAAGAGTTTGGTGCCGTTTTTAAAAAGCCACGGTACAGGGAGGTCAGTGAGGAACGCCCGATGGATGATGAAAATAATCAGGGGCCGGGTAGAAAATGAGCCAGGACAGAATCAGAATAAAAATTAACGGCTGCGAGCTGCCAGCCCGGAGGGGACAAACCATCCTTCAGGTGGCCAGAGAAAACGGAATTTTCATTCCTTCTTTATGTGAGTTAGAAGGACTACCGGCTTTTGCTGGCTGTCGTCTCTGTCTAGTGGAAGTGGCTGGAAAACCAAACTGGTTGCCGGCCTGCCAGCTGAAAGCAGAAGAAGGGATGGAAATCATTACTTCTTCTGCCGAACTGGAAGAGCTGAGGCGAAACATACTGGAGCTGATTTTAAGCGAGCATCCTTATTTCTGTCTTTTGTGCTCAGAAAAACAAACCTGCCAGGAGGAAAAAGTTACCATCTCACGGGCGCTTGAGCCCGGTGGTTGTGTATTTTGTCAGAAAGACGATAATTGTGAGCTACAAAAAGTGGTGGAGTACCTGAAAATTGAAAAGGTAAATTATTCTTTCAGGGATAAAGGCCGGACTTTATGGCTTGAGGACCCGTTTATCAAACACAACCCCAACCTCTGTATTCTCTGTGGCCGCTGTGTACGGGTGTGCGACGAAGTCAGGGGAGAAGGGGTGCTGACTTTTGCCTGGCGTGGCCAGAAGATGGAAATCAGCACGGCTTTTGGCCACCGTCTGCTGGAATCTGACT
>JBBIRN010000254.1:0-3390 GCA_037441785.1 Candidatus Aminicenantota bacterium
AGTTTCTTTGAGCGATTTTTCAGTCTTCCTTTTTTATCTCGGGCTTTTTGAGAAAAATCAGGGCCCCGGCCGAGATAAGGCATAAGGTGCCAGCTACCAGAAAAGCCAAGCGGTAATCGCCGATAGTCAGGGTTTTGACCACCCCCTCTTCACCCGGTCTGAAACTTTTAATCCGGACGACCGCAGCTGTTTTCATCAAAGCGGCTGCTAAGTAAGGACCGAGTATGCCTCCCAGGCCGTAAGCACTGAACATCCAGCCATAGTTAGCGCCGTAATTTTTGGTGCCGAAGTAATCGGCCGTAACTGCCGGGAAAACAGCCAGAAAGCCACCAAAACACAGGCCGATGAGCGATATCCCGATGAGGAAAAGATGAAACTCTCTCATCTGGTTGAGAAAGAGCATGGTTACTCCGCAGATTAAAAACATGGCCAGGAGAGTGTTTTTCCTTCCGGCTCCGTCTGAGATTTTTCCCCAGACGATGCGGCCAAGGGAGTTGAAGATAGCCAGGATGGAAACAGCCAGAGCACCGGCGGAAGCGATAGCGTTAAAACCAGCTGAATCCAGGCCAGAAGTCAGAGAAGAAAGGGCAAAAGATTGCCAGATAGGAGAGGCTTTCATGATGACCATCAGACCAGCTGCGCAGCCCGTGAGGTACACGGCCCAGAGCAGGCGGAACTGCCAGGTGCCCAGCATCTCTTTCGGAGTAAAATCTACCCGGAGGTTCTGGGAGCTTTCGTTCTTCAGCGGAGGATGCCATCCTGCCGGTTGGTAACCTGGCTCCGGATTTTTCAAGAACATAGCTCCGGCGGTGATGGTTACCAGGAAGATTAGCCCGAGAACCAGGAAAGTATTGAATAAACCTACCTGAGGCAGGGAAAAAAGGTTTTTGCCCAGCAACTGGTAAGGACCTCCGCTGATGAGGGCTTTAGCCAGCGGGGCAAAGAAGAAAGCTCCGGCACCAAAGCCGGCCACCGCCAGTCCAGTAATCAGCCCCCTTTTATCGGGAAACCATTTGACGCAGGTGGCAATAGGGCACACGTAAGCTGCTCCGATGCCCAGACCCCCGAGAACAGAGTAGGTGAGGATCAGCCACAGGAGGGCAGTGGAGGGTGGAAAACTGGCAGTAAACCTGGCCAGAATTAAACCCAGGCCCAGCAGCAGACCTCCTGTAATGGCTACTGGTCTTGGGCCAAATTTGTCCTGAAGACGGCCGGCCACAATCACAGCTAGAGCAAAGCAGGCCAGGATTATCTGGGCTGGCCAGGTTACGTGGGTTTCTTTCCAGGTGGGAAAGTGGGTGAGAAGCGGCGTTTGAAAAACGCTCCAGATGTAAACCGCTCCCAGACTTACCTGAATAATCAGAGCCCCGAGCACGACAAACCATCTGTTCTTCATCTGACCCTTCCTTTAAAATTTTTTTTACTGGCGGGGACCAAAAATCTTTGTTCCGATTCTTACCCTGTTGGCCCCTTCCTCAATGGCTATGCGGTAAGAATTGCTCATACCCATGGAAAGAATCCGGAGGTCAGCACCCGGCAGGTTAAGCTTTTGTAGATGGTCAAAAAGCTGCTTGGTTTCCCGGAAATAAGGCCTTGATTCTTCCGGGTCTCCTTCCAAAGGTCCCATGGTCATAAGCCCGCAGAGCTTCAAGTTGGGAAACTGGATTATGACCCGGGCCAGGTCTTCCACTTTTTCAGGGAAGACGCCAAACTTCTGTAGTTCGCGCCCGGAATTCACTTCAATCAGCACGGGCATGATTTTTTGTACGGCGGCGCTGCGGCGGTTAATTTCTTCCGCCAGCTCAACGGAATCAACTGTTTCTATCAAATCAAAGATTTCCACCGCTTTTTTGACCTTGTTTTTCTGCAGATGGCCGATAAAAGACCACTGGACCTGGCGGCCTATGACCTGAAAGGCTGAGACCGCTTCCTGGACGTAGTTTTCGCCGATTATTTTGACCCCGGCTTCTATAGCGGCCAGTATTTTTTCTGGTGTCTGCTGTTTGGCTGCTGCTACCAATTCAACTCCGGGTGGGAGTTCCTGGAGTAGCTGCCGGACGTTTTGTTTGATGTATTCAAGGTCTGTCATAGCCATGGCCGTTTAAATTTCTGTTCAGCTCAAAATTATACTGAAATAAACTGCCTGTCTCAACAGAAATAAAGTCTGGAAAATAAAAAAGAGTATGATGGGCTGAAAGCTGGTCAAAAGGGCGGTAGTCAAACGGAAAGAAAATGGAGCTAGGCCCGAGACCGCGCCCCAGTACGGCCCTGAGATTTGCTACTTTTTTATTACTGGGGAGCCGAGAGGAAAATGAGAAACCAGGGAAAAAAGCGGCGGGCTGGAGCTAACGCGGGTTCACTGTTGCTTTAGCGTTGACCGGGTCATAAACTGCTTGATAAAGTTGTGATAGACATAAACTCAGGTATGACATAAAATAAAAAAAGCTTGAAGAATTCAGATGGGAAAATAAACCATGCTGAACATAAGGGAACAGATTGAGGAGGCAGAAAGGAAAATTCTTTCTCCTCGGGCCTGTCTTAGCGTAAACTCCAGGGGCAGGCAGAGACCTGAGCAGCCGCATGCCATCCGCACGGCTTTCCAGCGCGACCGCGACCGCATCATCCATTCCAAATCCTTTCGCCGGCTGAAGCACAAAACTCAGGTTTTCCTGTCGCCGTTTGGAGACCACTACCGCACCCGGCTGACGCATACGCTGGAAGTTTCCCAGATTGCCAGGACAATTGCCAGAGCCCTCAGGTTGAACGAAGACCTGACCGAAGCCATCGCTCTGGGGCATGACTTGGGCCACACACCCTTTGGCCACGCCGGCGAAGAAACGCTTAATCAGCTCTTACCAGGAGGTTTCCGTCATTATGAGCAGAGCCTCCGGGTGGTTGATAAGCTGGAATATGACGGAAAGGGGCTTAACCTCACCTATGAGGTCCGGGATGGTATCGTAAAACATTCCAAGGGGCGAGGACAGATTATTGATGACGACCCGGAAGACATGCCCGAAACGCTGGAAGGACAGGTCGTACGGGTTTCTGATGTCATAGCCTACGTCAACCACGACTTGGATGATGCTCTCAGAGCTGGAATTATTAAAGAGGAGCAGATACCCGGACAGATAACGGATATACTGGGGAAGCTTCATGCTACCAGAATTGACCGTCTGGTCATGGATGTGGTAGAAAGCAGCCTGAAAGTCAGGCTGGAACGAATCGCCATGAGCGCCAGAATTTACCAGGCTTTGGTTGACCTCAGGGATTTTCTTTACGAGAAGGTTTATTTTAACCCGGTAGCCCGTGAGGACCTGAATAAGACCAGGAAGGTTATCAAGGAATTGTTTGAATACCTAAAGGAGCATCCTGAAGGTATGGTCAAAGAAT
>JBBIRN010000255.1:0-3378 GCA_037441785.1 Candidatus Aminicenantota bacterium
ATATTCAGGGCAAAATGCTGGGCGGCTTGATTTACAGTTTGTTCGGTGGTCTGCTTGGTTTTTTATTTTTTGCTCTTCTCGGGTTAGTTTCCGCCCTGTTGATTAATGCGGCCATTTACTTTCTTGGAGGACCAGTCTTTCATCTTAGCCCAAAAGAAAAGATAACGCCCCGGAAAGATTAAGGCAGGAAAAGCTAAGACCAGGACTTGTCCGGAGTCAGATTTTCTTCTAAATGCTTTAAACCCCGCCAATTTCTTTCTTTTTTATTTTGTTTAAAGCGAAAGCTATCTGGCCGAGGGACAGGGACTCGTCATTTGGTGAGTAAAAAAGCGGTCTTAAAACCCGGAATTTTTTTTCTTGAAGTCTGTTCTCAGCGTGTTCGGTCAAAAATCGGTTAAGAAAAACACCACCCACCAGGACGACGGTGTTTATCCCGTAGTTTTTTCTGGCAAGTTCAGCCACCTGCCATATAGCTTCAACCAGGGTGAGATGAAATTTCCGGGCTACCTGGCCAGCCGAAAAATTCTTATGCTTTAAGTCATTTACCAGTTCCTGGATGGTTTCTGAAAAGCTCAGCTAGAAAGGTGGTTCTGACCCTTTTATGGAAAATTTATAACTCTTGTCTGAAGTCCGGGAGCCGGTTAAAGCAGCTGCTTCCAGAAGAGCTGGAGCCTGGGCTTCATACTCAATGCGCCAGGGAGCCAGGCCGCAAAGAAAAGAGACCGCATCAAACAGGCGTCCGACGCTGGAGGTAAGCGGGCAGTTTATTCCCTTTTCTATCATCTGATTAACGGTTTGGATTTTTTCCTCGGGAATTTCTTTCAGACGGCCCGGTAGTGGGAAATCTTTTCCGCCTGCCTGTCTCAGGTAAGAAACAGCCATCCGCCATGGTTCTCTGGCTGCCAGGTCGCCTCCCGGGAGCGGCACGTATTCCAGATGAGCCAGCCGCAGATAATCATCGTAATCAGCCAGCAGGAATTCGCCACCCCAGGCCTGACCATCCTGTCCGTAACCAAAACCATCAAAACTAACTCCCAGGACTTTTTCTCCGGGCGGGATGTTATGCTCCACCAGGGCAGCCAGGAGGTGAGCATGGTGATGTTGAACCTGAAAGTGGGGAAGGCCCAGGCTTCGGGCAAACCTGGTGCTCTGGAAATCCGGGTGAAGGTCACTTACCACGTATTCAGGTTTAAAATTAAACAACCGGCTCAAATGGTTCAGTGTTTCCTGGAAATAGGAAAAGTTCTGGTAATCATCCAGGTCGCCTAAAAATTGGGAAGTAACCACGTAGCCAGCCTTGTAAATGGAGATGGTGTTCTTCAGCTCTCCGCCCACGGCCAGAACTCTGGCCGGAACTTTTAAGCCCTCCGGGACTCTCTGGGGGAAAGGCACAAAACCCCGGGCTCGCCGCAGAAAAAGCGGTCTTCCGTTAGCCAGTTTCATCACCGAATCATCAGCCCGCATGGCTATTTCCCGGTCGTGGGTCAGAATGTAATCGCACAGGTTAGCATCTATCAAACGGTCATCTTTGATGATGGGCGCGTCTTTAAGGTTGGAGCTGGTGGCCACCACCAGCGGAATACTTTTCAGCAGCAGATGGTGCAGCGGAGTATAAGGCAGCATGAAGCCAATGGTCTCAATTCCTGGAGCTATGCCCGGGAGGTCTTTCTTTTTGCGAAGCAGGACAATAGGGCGCCTGGGAGAAGTCAACCAGTTCTCTTCTTCAGGGCTCAGGTAAGCATATTTTTTTATCGTCTGCAGGCTGTCAGCCATCAGAGCCAGAGGCTTTACCTGGCGATTTTTGATTTTCCGGATTCTTTGCACCACTTCCAGGTTTAGAGCGTCTCCCATGAGGTGAAAGCCACCCAGTCCTTTTACGGCCAGAATTTTTCCTTTTTTTATCAGCTCCGCGGCTGTGCTCAGTTCTCTGGAGACTGGTTTTCTGGTTCTGGCATCCAGGATGACGATGGCCGGGCCGCAGACCGGACAGGCAATGGGCTGGGCATGATAGCGTCGGTCAGAGGGGTCTTCATACTCCCGCTGACAATCCGGGCACATGGGAAAATCGGCCATGGTGGTGCTGGCCCGGTCGTACGGCAGGGCTTTGACGATGGTGTACCTGGGGCCACAATTGGTGCAGTTGGTAAATGGATAGCCATAACGTCTTTCACCCGGAGTTTCTATTTCTTTGAGACATTCAGAACAGGTGGCGATGTCGGGGGAAATGAAGACAAAGGCTTCTTCCTGCCGTGAACGGTCAATGGAAAATTTCTGGTGATTTTCCAGTCTGGCTTCCAGCCATTCCAGGCTTTCCAGCCGGGCCAGGGGCGGAAGCTCTTCTCTTAAACCATGAAGAAATTTTTCAAAATTTTCTCTGGAACCTTCCAGGAATATTTCTACTCCCTGACCGACGTTTCTGACATAGCCGGTCAAGCCCAGACGGGTGGCCAGACGGTAAACAAAGGGGCGAAAGCCAACTCCCTGGACCGTTCCTTTAACCAGGACCCTGAAAGCCTTAAGGCTAGAAGTTTCCTCCATCAGCTAACCTGTTGCTTTCGGCTGTTCAGACTGTACTGACAACCACAGTAGTTCTGCCGGTAAAGCCCGAATTCTTTACTCAGAATCACACTTTTTCTAAACCCATCTTTTTTCTTGAAATTTGCTTCCAGAAATTCCACCCCGAACTTCCGTCCAGTCATGCGGCCTATCCGGTTCAACACCTCGGCACTTTTCCAAGGGCTGATACTCATGATGGTGGTAAACAGAGGGATTTGCTGTTCTCTGGCCAGGAGAGCGGACTGATGAAGCCTCCAGGCGTAACAGATATGACAGCGGCGTCCTTTTTCTGGTTCATCTTTGAACTTTTCAGTTAATTTCAGCCACCTGTCCACGTCATACGGTCCTTCAATGAGCTCAAAATGCAGGTGAGAAGCCACTTTTTTCACTTCCTGGAGTCTAAGCTGATATTCAGCTTCAGGATGGATGTTGGGGTTGTAGAAAAAGCCAACCACCTCATAATTTTCCTGCAATAAACCAACTACATAAAGGGCATCAGGAGCACAACAAATATGCGCCAGTATCTTCTGTTTTTGCTTCATACAATTATTGTAATCTTTAAAAAGGTGGTGGTAAAGGCGGCCTAAAAATTTTTAAGCTTTGTTTCCAGTTCGTTGATCGCCTTTTCTGCTTTATCTACTTGAAAATACAGAAAAGCCAGGTCTTCGTAGTCCGGACGGTATTTGTTGACGGCCCGGCCAATAGATAAATGGTAGTGGTTGAGCTGCTCGTTAAGGGCCAAAATTCTATCTTCTAAAAGCTTTTTTTCGTTTTCCAGGTTCTTGATTTGTCCATCTAAGGACGGGGAGTTTGCGCCTTTGG
>JBBIRN010000256.1:0-3370 GCA_037441785.1 Candidatus Aminicenantota bacterium
TGGCGTGAACATTCTGAAAATTCATGACCATAAAATCTACCGCCTGCGCCGCACTATGGGCATCGTTTTTCAGGATTTCCGGTTGCTCTTTCACCAGAGTGTTTTTGAGAATGTAGCCATCCCCTTAAGAATTATCGGTTTGCCCTACAAAGAAATCCGGCGCCGGGTATTTCAGGCCCTGCGACAGGTAAACCTTCACCACAAAATGTGGGAATATCCCCAGCGACTGTCTTACGGCGAACAGCAGCGGGTGGCCATCGCCCGGGCGATTGTCAACAACCCCAGCCTGCTGCTGGCTGATGAGCCCACCGGCAACCTGGACCCGGAGCTGGCGTTTGAGATTATGACTATTTTCAAAGAAATCAACAAACAGGGAGCTACGGTTATCATCGGCAGCCACGACCGGGAATTAATCAGACACTTTGGCGACAAGATTTTTTTCCTGCAAAAAGGAAAAATCATCGGAAAGGAAGAGAAAAAGTGAGGTTGAGACAGCTTGGCTACCTGGCCCGGGCCGCTGGTTCTAACCTGTGGAATTTCCGCGGCCGCAACCTGGTGTCCATTTTAATCATTGGCTTTTCCTTTCTGATTATTGGCATCTTTCTTTCTCTATCGAACAACCTCACTTACCTGGGCGAACAGCTCTCCAACAACTTGGCCATTTCTTTTTTTCTAAACCGCAGCCTGAAGAGCGAAGACCTAGACCGCATCAAACAGGAGATTTTAAGCTCTGGATTGAACTTAGAAATTAAACTGGTTTCTTCCGAGGAAGCCCTGCAGCGTTTTAAAAGTAACTTTCCCGAACTTCAGGATATTATCTCCAGTTTAAACACCAACCCTTTTCTGCCGGCTTTGGAAGTCCGCTTCAAAGAAAGGGCCATTAGTCTTCAGGCTCTGACGGCTTTTATGGACAGGATAAAAAGGGTGCCGGGCGTGGAAGACGTGCAGTTCAACCAGGAATGGGTGGAAAAAATGGATTCGCTTAGCCGCATTGTCCGGGCCATCGGCCTGTTTTTAGGCAGCATCCTCATCCTGGCCTCTTTCTTTATCATTTCCAACGTCGTCCGGCTGAACGTTTTTGCCCGGAAAAACGAAATTGAAATTCTCCGGCTGGTGGGAGCTACCAACACCTTCATCCGTCTGCCTTTTCTGATAGAAGGTTTTGTCCTGGGTTTTCTGGGGAGTTTGCTTTCTCTTGGCATTCTTTTCCTGCTGATGAAACTCTTTCCTCTCTACGTGGGGAGTTCCCTGGGAGCAGCCCGCCAGCTTTTTGAGCTCAGACCTCTGACCGGCGAACAGATGGGCTGGCTGGTAGCTGGTGGAATCATCACCGGAACGCTGGGCAGCGTCACCTCTGTCTCCAGGTTTCTGAGAGTCTGATTCACAGTTTGTTAAAAATAAATAAAAAAACAAGAAAAATATTAATTGACTGTAAAAGCGATTTTTTTTTACAATTTAAAGGGACAGATGGAAAGTTTAGGTAAACAGCTTCAGAAAGAAAGAGAGAAGAAGGGAATTAACCTGAAGGATATCTCTCTGCAAACCAAGATTGGCCTGCGACATCTAGAAGCCATCGAAAATGACCGTCTTGACCTTTTACCCGGTGGCTTTTTTACCCGGCAGATAGTCAAGACCTACCTAATTTCTATAGGTCAGGACCCGGGAGAATGGTTACCAAAGTACATAGAAGCCGGGCTAATAGAGCCAGAAGAAGCCGGGAGGCAAAAACCCAAAAAACCCGCCCGGGACAGGTCCGAAGTGCTGCATAAATTTTTCACCGGTCTGGCCATTCTGGTTATAGTCCTGGCGGTTTCCATCCTGGTTGTTTTCTCCATAAAATCTTCAAAAAAGACGGCTGAAAGTCTTAAGCAGCAATTATCAACTCCGGTGGAAACAGCAAAACAGGAAAAAACCGTGCCCACTCCCCCGGCGACCACAGAACCCGCAGCTGAACAGAGACCGAAACCCGCAACTGAGCCGGCTCTTGTCCAGGAAGATCAGGGGCTTAACCTGGAGTTAAACTTCACAGAAGAATGCTGGATTCAAGTTTATGCTGACGGGCAGCTGGTGTTAGACGGGCTTAAGCTTGAAGGATACAAGACCACAGTCAAAGCAGAAAAGGAATTGCTGATAAACACCGGAAACGCTGGAGCCATTAATTTTACTCTGAACGGCCGGCCAGGAAAGCCTCTGGGCAAAAGGGGCGCCGTCCTCAAGAATATAAAAATTACCAAAGACAACCTGCAGGAATTCCTGGCTGAGACGGGGCCACAGTAAAAACCGGCCCAAACGGTATGGACTGAGCCAGAACAACAACCATGCCCATTGATAAATCTGAAGCCATAATCTTACGAACCCAGAACCTGGGAGAGCAGGATAAGTTGGTTGTTTTTTTTAGCCGGGAAAAAGGACTGATTAAAGGTGTGGCCAAGGGAGCCCGGAAGTTTAATAACCGCTTTGGCAGCAGCCTGGAGCCATTTTCCGTGGTAAAAATCCTTTACTACGAAAAAGAGAAGCACAACCTGGTTACCATCAGCAACTGCGACCTGCTGGAGTCTTCTTTTGAACTCTACCGCGAGATGAAAACCAGCTGGGCCCTGGCTTACGTAGCTGAACTGGTGGAAAAATTTTCGCCCTACCGAGAAAAAGAGGAGATACTTTATCGTTTACTCTTATCTTTTATCAAAAATCTTAAAGAAGGGCAGCGCCTTGAATATTTGATACATTATTTTGAATTCTGGTTTTTGAAAATAAACGGCATCCTGCCCGACTGGACGGCCTGCCAGAAATGCCACCGGCCGCTCACTCAGCAGGCCAGTCTGAACCCGCAGCGAGATGGTTTTCTCTGCTCGCGCTGCGCTGAAGATAAGAGATTAACCCTAAATCAGAACCAGCTGAAAGCTCTTGACTGGATAAGAAAAAAGGCTCCGGCCGTAAGCCCGGAAATTAATCTGACCGAGGAAGAATGGAAACAGCTGGGCCGGGTTTTACAGGCCCTCATTATTTACAGCCTGGAGGAGACCCCCCGCACCCTGAATTTCATAGATTTTTAGCCTTTTAGCTGCTTCAGACAAACAGTGGGGAAAAAATAAGGTTTAAAGCCAACTTTCCTGACCTCAGCGGTCTGATGGTTTCTACCTGTCAGCTGTTAAAATTGACGGCTTAACTGAATCCTTGGCCATAACCAAATCCTCTGCCCCAATCTGTTGAGCACTGAAATACGAATCCCTCTAAAATAAGTGGGCTACAGCTGAGGCGCGACTTCCAGTCACCTAACAACCGGAAAAAGCTTTTTTTCTGCCACCCATCTTCACCTCAAATAAATTAAACAGCCAAAAGGAAAACAGCAAAAAATTAAAAATTCAAAAAA
>JBBIRN010000257.1:0-3360 GCA_037441785.1 Candidatus Aminicenantota bacterium
TCAATTCAGACGAGCTGGAGATAATTCATAAAACCGGGTTGATTTAATTCTTTCCTATTTTATTTTTCCCAGGCTTTATGCTGGCCCTTAATTTTCTACCGGAAGCGCCATAAAATCCCATAGTTGACAGATAATATTTTTTTTAATTTTTTTACGGCAGGCACGGCCGGTCTTGATAGTTTCTCTAAAAAAGTGTATTAAAAGAAAACTGCCAAGGAAAATATTTTTTGACTGGAGAGCTTAGATGCTGTCCTTAGCGGAAAAAATAATTCTCAGCCTGGTGGTCCTGGGGACCATCGTGATATTCTTTATCCCGGTAATAAAGAAGATAATCATTCTCACCCGCTGCCGGCCTGAATACAGAGGAGATTCTCTTCTCCGGAGATTTTTTTACGTTATTTTTCGGGTTTTCCTGCAGCTATGTACTCTGCGGGATGAAAGGGTGTTCACCGGGCTGGCCCATGTTTTGATTTTTTATGGAGCCCTGGCTTTTGACACCATGACCGTTAATCACATCCTTGAGGGTTACCTGAAAGGCTTTTTTATTTTTGGCGATACTTTGTTTGGCCGTATTTTTTCCGCTTCAGTTGATTTGTTTGTGCTGACCGTGTTGTTCGGCGTGGTTTTCTTGGCCATAAAACGTTTTGTCTTTAAACCGCGAGCTTACAATACCTCGGCAGTCGATTCCGCCTTAATTTACAGCCTGATTACCCTGGCCACGCTGACTTATCTTTATTATGAAATTATTTTTGTGGCTCTTCACCCTGGAGAAGCGCGCTGGGCCTGGTTGAGCCAGTTTTTAGCCAGCCGGCTGGGTTTGTTCTCGGCCGCCCTGCCGGCGCTTGAAGTCCATCTTAAAATATCCTACTGGTTGCACACCCTGGTAGTTTTTTCTTTTATTGCCTACGTACCGCATTCCAAGTATTTTCATCTTTTTGCCGGACCGGTAAACCTTTTCTTCCGAAACCTTGGCCCTTCCGCCACGGTCAGAAGCATCAACCTGGAAACGGCCGAGAATTTCGGTGTGGAAAAAGCCACGGATTTTACCTGGAAAGACGGTCTGGATGCCTTTTCCTGTGTAGAGTGTGGCCGCTGTCAGGATGTCTGCCCGGCCTTTAACAGCGGGAAAAAACTTTCGCCCAAGTTAATCATCTACCACCTGGAAAAACATCTGCTGTCCTCTTACCAGGCGATTAAAAACCGGCGGGCCGAAGACTTGAAGCCACTGGTGCCTGAGGTCTTCAGCGAAGAAGAAATCTGGGCCTGTACTACCTGCGGCGCCTGTCTGCATGTCTGTCCTTTCAGTATTGAACATCCCTCAAAACTGCTGGACTTGAGGCAAAACCTGGTCCTGGCTCAGGGGCGCATACCGGCTGAGCTGCGGCGCTTTTTCCATAACCTGGAAACTCAGGCTAACCCCTGGGGGCTGGCGGCTTCTGGCAGGTCCGATTGGGCAAAAGACTTGAAGGTCAAAACGATTGGCGAAGCGCCTCAGGCAGAATACCTGCTCTGGGTGGGCTGCTTTGGTTCCTTTGATGAGCAGGGACGAAAAATGGCCCGAGCCATGGTCAAGGTGCTGCAGGCAGCCGGGGTGGATTTTGCCATTCTGGGCCAGGAAGAAAAATGCTGCGGCGATTCGGCCCGGCGTCTGGGCAACGAGTATCTTTTCCAGGCTTTAGCTCAGGAAAACATGAAAGCTCTGGCTAAATACCGGGTAAAAAATATCATCACTTTCTGTCCGCACGGCTACAATACTTTAAAAAATGAGTATCCGGCTCTTGTTGATTTGCTGGGAGTGTTCAGCGAGGAAGAGAAGGAAATTTTAAGGTCGGTGCGGGTTATCTCGCACGTTGAATTTTTGGCCAGGCTTTTGAAAGAAAAACGGATACCTCTAACCAAAGTTGTCAGCGAAACTTACACTTATCACGACGCCTGCTATTATGGCCGGCATAACGGGCTTTTTGACGAGCCGCGAGAAGTGCTTAAAGAAGCGGTCAGCGGTAAACTTAAGGAGCTTAAGAATTCCAGGGAACACAGCTTTTGCTGCGGCGGTGGCGGTGGTTTGATGTGGCTGGAAGAAAAACCTGAGCAAAGGGTTAATCATCTGCGGGCTGAGGAAATAATCAACAGCCAAGCGCAGATGGTGGCAACTTCCTGTCCTTTCTGCTTGACCATGCTTCAGGATGGTCTGCGGGACAAGGGAGCAGAGAAGGTTAAAGTCCTGGACGTGGCCCAGATTCTGGCGGAGCAAATTAGCCAGGAGTAAGAAACTGACTTTATAACTCCCAAAAATCAAAAAGGGAAAAAATCAAATTCAGGTAAATTTTTAATGAGGCCATTCAGAGCTTGACTTTTTTGTAAAATAATTTAAACCAAAGGTGCCCATTAAAGGGCATCTTTGGTTTACAAATATGGGTAAGGTTATATATCTGATTGGCTACGTTCTGCCATCACAGTTTTTACTTTTAAAGAGATTTGTTTAATTTGGAACGAAACTGATGCCGGGCTGGCAAAAAAAAGAATATATCGCTATGTAAAAACGGGAAAATTTTATCCTATCCGCCGCGGTAATTATGCCAAAGAAAAAAGATATGATAGATTTGAACTGGCGACCAAAATATTCACTTCCGCTTATATCAGCTTAGAAACTGTTCTGTCAAGAGAAGGTATCATATTTCAGCATTATGACCAAATCTTTGTTGTCAGTTATTTGACCCGTGAGATTTCGGGCGACGGTCAGACTTATGTCTTTCGCCGAATAAAAGATATTGTTCTGATGAACTCGCTGGACATAGAGAAAAAAAACAATTACTGCCTTGCTTCTAAAGAAAGGGCCTTCCTGGATACCATCTATCTGAATAAGAATTACCATTTCGACAATTTATCTACAATAAACTGGGATCTATGCTTTGCCATACTTCCTATTTATGAAAATAAAGCCATGGTCACACGCTTAAATTCATATTATAAACTGGCTAAAAATGCTTGATAGAAACATTCATAAAACAATTCTCCTTCAGATATTGAAGGACATTTATACTGATACTTCTCTCGGTCCTATTTTGGGCTTTAAGGGTGGTACAGCCGCAAATTTATTTTACAATCTGGGCCGTTTTTCAGTTGACCTGGGTTTTGATCTTCTAGATGAAAAACAGAAAAGCTGGGCAAAAAATCATCTAAAAAAAGATACTGTTTTCCTGTTAAAGGTTAGGCTGGAACAGGAAAAGTGACTTTATGACTTCTCAAAGCATTACCCCAAATAGGCAAAATATCCATCTTGGCAAAGCAAATATTTAGAGAAAAAATAATAAGGCTGTAGTCATCGGTGATTAGTTGTAAAATAAGGCTCAATTTGAATCT
>JBBIRN010000258.1:0-2252 GCA_037441785.1 Candidatus Aminicenantota bacterium
GGCGTCGACATGGCGGCCGCGCAGAAGCTGGCCGAGAAGGTCAAGAGCGGGGCTGGCTTTGACCTCAACGACTTCCTGGCCCAGATCCAGCAGATGAAACAAATGGGCGGCCTGTCCAGCCTGATGGGAAAACTTGAGGTTTCGGCCCACAAAAAGAAAAATGGCCCGGGAAAAAGGCCGACCGAAGTCCCTGAAAAGCATCGGGCCTTTTCTCTTGGACTGGCTTCTTACACCTTTCGCGCCTTTAGCTTGGAGCAGACCATAATCATGACCAAAAGGCTTGGACTGGAAAAAATATGCCTGAAGGACATTCATCTGCCGCTTACGGCCAGCGAACAGGAGATAAAAAAGGCGGCAGAGAAAGTTAGAGCCGCCGGCCTTAACCTTTATGCCTGTGGGGTGGTCTATCTGGAGAGACCGGAAGAGGTGGAAAGAGCCTTTGAATACGCCAGAACAGCTGGGTTGAGCCTGATCGTCTCTTCGCCCCATCCTGAGCTACTTTCTCTCATTGAAAAAAAAGTAAAACAAACAGGCATCAGCTTGGCCATTCACAATCATGGACCTGGCGACAAGTACTATCCCACAGCGGCGGAAGCTCATGAAAAAATTAAAACCCTGGATGAGAGAATTGGTCTCTGTCTGGACCTCGGGCATGCTGCCCGGGCTGGGGTTAATCCTTCCGAGGCGGCCCGCAAATTTTCTGACCGGTTGCTGGATGTACACCTCAAGGATGTCAGCTCCGCCAGTCCGGAAGGGCAAACCGTAGAAATGGGCCGCGGGGTAATCAACCTGGCCGAATTCTTGCAGACCATAATCAGGCTGAATTACCGTGGCTCTCTATCCTTCGAATTTGAAAAGGACGAAAAAGACCCGCTCCCCGGTCTGGCCGAATCAGTCGGCTACGTCCGTGGCCTGCTGGCCGGTCTTGAGCTATCTGAGCCAGTTCACCATGACACCGACGAACCTTATCCGAATGGTTAAAAGGTTTAGAGCCGATGGCTGTCCCGCCAGGTTAGGTTAAGGCTGGATTGGTTTTATGCTTTAAATCATGTTAAAAGTAACAAGGTTTATGATAAAATTTATAAAGCTTGAGCTAAAGCAGGAGGGCGAAGATGGAATTTTACGATTTAATAAAAGCTCGCTACAGCGTTCGGGCTTACCGTCCAGACCCCATAAGTGAAGAAAAAATCCAGAGAATACTGGAAGCCGCCCGGCTGGCACCCACGGCCGCCAACCGCCAGGCTTTCAAACTCCTGATCACTAAAACCAAGGGCCGGGAAGAAGAATTAAGGCGCCTGTATCACCGCGAATGGTTTATCCAGGCTCCGGTCATCATCGGAATTGTAGCCACTCCAGAACTGGCCTGGAAACGTCGCGACGGTAAAAACTACGCCGAGGTTGATGCCGCTATCGTCATGGATCATCTAATTCTGGCGGCCGCTAACGAAGGCCTGGGCACCTGCTGGATTGGGGCTTTTGACCCGGTGGTAGCCCGGGAAATTTTCGCTCTGCCCGAAAACGTAGAGCCGATTGCCTTCACTCCGCTTGGTTATCCGGCAGACTCACCTCAGCCCAAAAAACGGAAACCCCTGTCTGAACTTGTGTGCTACGACCGCTGGTCGTGAAACAAAGCTGATTTTGCTGGCTCAAGGTTTCAGCTGAACTTTCTGCCATAAGCGAGATAGTATTCTCCTCAGTTTTATCATTTTTATTTTATTTAATCGTTTGCTTGCCCGGAGCTGCTCTTAATTAAAAGGGAAAATTAAAAAAACCAGGAGGTCCCACACGGTATGGCTGATGATGTTGGCCAGCAGTGAATTAAACCTGAGATACTGGAATCCCCACCACAAACCACCAACCAGAGCGGCGAAGACCAGAAGCAGGTTTCCGGACCCGAGATGAACTGCCGCATAAAGCGCAGCTACGGCCAGCAGCCCGGGCCATCTTCCAAGCCTGGCCATCCAGTGCCGCTGGAGAAAACCTCTCCACCAGAGCTCTTCTCCTGGTCCGATGATTAAGGCTAAAAAAATACCGATTCGCCACCGGCTGCTTCCGTATTTTAAAGCGTAAACGGAACGGAGCAGGTCAGAACTACCCGGCCAGAAAACATGAACCAGCTGGTTGCCAATCAGGAAAATACCATAAAGTGCCGCGGCCGAAGCTAAACCCAGACCAGCCGCTGACCATGTTCTTTCCTTAAAATCTCCATAAACCAGTGGACCAAAAAGCGGGTCCAATTTCAATCCAGCTGT
>JBBIRN010000258.1:2344-3291 GCA_037441785.1 Candidatus Aminicenantota bacterium
ACAGAACTGCAGAAACCGCCGTGGCTAAATAAATTTTGTTTTCTGTTAAAGCACCCATAATGCTTCCAGGCTCAAAAAACTCAGCCGAGCCAGCGGCTCAACCACAAGCCCGCCACTGACAGCAAACCAAAAAGCAGATTATACCTGGCGGTTGCTCCATCCAGAGTTATAAAATTTACTTTTTGCTCAGGTTCGTGCCTTCTTAATGCTATCCTCCAGAGTTTTAAGGCTTCTGGAAAAGCTATGAGCACCACCAGCAGGCTCCAGGGCAAAGCCGGAAAGTCAAGCCGAAACAAACGCGGCACCATGACAAACCCAACCATCAGCAGAAGAGAGCCAAAGATTAATTTCCCGTAGTAAACCAGACTGAGCCTGTCGCCCAGAAGCCCGGCCATGGTGATTACCTTTTTTTCTCGGTCTGAGTTAACATCCCGCCAGTTGTTGGCATGCAGGATGGCTACTACCAGCAGCCCCTGAGGCACGGCCCACATGACTGGAAGCCAGGAGAACTGGCCAGCCTGTACCACCCAGGCTCCCAGCGACCCCAATAGGCCAAAATTCAGGAAAACCACCAGGTCACCCAAGGCCACCGCTTTAAGCCAGGGATAGGCCGCGCCCAGTACCAGGCCCACCAACCCGAGGTAAAGTATCAGAAGGCCCCGCAGGTAAACCAGCCAGAGTCCGATGGCCACCCCCAGAGCAAAAAGCACCAGCGAGCCTCTAAGAACCTGTTTATCAGTCAGAAGACCGCGCACGATGGCTCCGCTGACCGGAGTAGCTTCCCGGTCCAGACCCCGCCTCCAGTCCATAACATCAGAAAGCATGTTGGCAGCAGTATGGAGCGTGGCCATTCCCACCAGCGTCAGCAGTAAGAGCCAGAAATTTAATTTCACCCAGCCGACCGTAGCGGCCAGGGAACTGCCGAACAAAACCGGAACGATGGAGGC
>JBBIRN010000259.1:0-1670 GCA_037441785.1 Candidatus Aminicenantota bacterium
CCTACCGGAACTTTGCTTTTGTTTATGCCCAGATTATACCGGTAGAAAGCCTGGATCCCAAGAATAAAGTAGTTAACGTGACCTTTAACATTAACGAAGGCGAAGTTGCTTACTTAAGAAGGCTGAATTTCGTCGGCAACACCTTTACCAAGGACAAAGTTTTACGCCGGGAAATGCTTTTGCGAGAAGGTGACCGCTTCAGCCTGGCCATGTTTAAAGATAGTATCCTCCGCATTAAACAGCTTGGCCTGGTGGATGTGGAAAAAGAACCGGATATAAAACCAGACCCGGAACAGCCGACGCAGATAGATGTTAACATCAACGTCAAGGAACTGCAGAGAAATAACCTGCAGTTCACGGCGGGTTATAGTGGTTACGAAGGTACTTTTGTGGCCTTTAGCTATTCCACGGTCAATTTCCTGGGGGCGGGGGAAACGCTGGATTTGACCTTACAGCACGGCAAGAGAGTTAAAAACTACAGTTTCGGTCTTACTGAACCTTATGTTTTTGATAAACCCATGACCCTGGGATTTAACATTTTTGACCGCAAGGTCAACATCCCTTATCTGTACAGTCAGCTGGCTAAAGGCATTAGCCTTATCTACGGAACAAGGATTTATGGTTACTGGCGCTTTAATCTGACCTATTCTTACCAGAACACAACTCTGGAATTACCTTCTTACCAGACCACCGAAGGGACCCAGTATGTATACAACCCTTATTTTTATCCCGGCAAGTATTTTGTCTCCGCCGTGGAACCAGTTATTTATCGTTCCACCATAGATAGTCCGTTGACTCCCACCCGCGGCACCATGTACCAGGCAGCCGTCAAATTTGCCGGGTCTTTCTTGGGTGGAGACGTTCATCTCATCCGACCGAGGCTGGAATTCTCTCATTTTCAGCCCTTTATTTCCAACCATGTGCTTGGCTTTCATGTTGAATATCAGTACATCAAACCGCTGAAAAACAAGCCAGTTCCTTACTGGGAAAGATTCTTCCTGGGTGGCGAGCAGTCTATCAGAGGATATGAGTTTTTCACCATCGGACCAAGGGATGAAAAGAACATCTTGATAGGCGGGGAGAAATCTCTGGTGGCTAATTTTGAGTATATCGTGCCCGTTGGCGGTCAGTTGTTTTTCATTCTCTTCCATGACCGGGGAAATGCGCTTCTGCCTTCTCAGAAGTTCAACTTAAAAGATATGTATACTTCAACTGGCCTGGAAATAAGAGTTTTTGTGCCAGCCCTGAGAGTTCCTTTCCGGCTGATCTTTTCTTACAACAACCGGAAGATATACGCGGATGACTCAAACTTTGCCTTCCGCTTTGCCATCGGGACTACTTTTTAGGTGAAGGGCATCTTTATTATTTGGACAGAAAAGTGTAAAATTAGAAACTCATAATTTTATAGGAGGAATAGGATATGCAAAAAAGACTGATGACCATGGTTTTACTGGCTGCGGTCATGGTAGTGATGTGCAGCCTGCTGGTTCAGGCGCAGACCATCAAAGTGGGTGTTGTTAATTCTCAAGAAATCCTGGAAAAATCTATTGAAGGTAAAAAGGCCATCGCCCAGCTGGAAGAAAAAAACAGAAAGACCCAGCAGGACCTGGCCAAGCTGGATGACCAGATCAGGCAGCTGGAAAGCAAGCTGAACACCCAGGGTCTGACTA
>JBBIRN010000259.1:1684-3279 GCA_037441785.1 Candidatus Aminicenantota bacterium
GAAGCCATTATTTCTTTAAGTGCCGACCTGGACCGCAAGAGAACCGAAAGACAGAGAATGGCGGAAGATGCCACCAAGGACATGCAGGAACTCCAGCAGAGGCTGTATCTCAAGATTCAAAATGAGGTCATGCCGATTATCAATAAGCTGGGGCAGGAAAAAGGTTTAGATCTCATCCTGGACCTGAGGGCGAGCGGAGTTCTTTATTTTAATCCGGTGGTGGACTTAACTTCTGAAGTAATCAGAAGGTACGACGCCACCAAAACCCCGGCCAAATAAGAACTGAAAATACCTGAACTAACATGAAGCCCGAACAAATCGAGAAATGGTTGCCGCACCGGTTTCCATTTCTTTTGGTGGACCGGGTTCTGGAATTGAAGCCAGGAGAAAGTATTCTGGCGCTGAAGAATGTTACTTATAACGAGCCATTTTTTACTGGGCATTTTCCAGAACGCAAAATAATGCCCGGAGTGCTGATTGTGGAAGCTCTGGCTCAGGCGGGTGGCATTCTCCTCTGGCATTCGGTGGAGAACCCGGAATCGGTTTTTGTCGTTCTCAGTAAGATTGAGGAAGCTAAATTCCGCAAATCAGTTATCCCCGGTGACCAGCTCAAGCTTTATGCCAGGCTGGTGAAACTAAAGGCCACGTTCTGTGTCATGGAAACACAGGCCAGGGTGGGAGATGAAGTGGTGGCTGAAGCCAGGCTGGTAGCCGGTATTTTGAAAAAAGATGAGCTGGATGAGAAAAGTTAATTCTCATCCAGCTCTTTTCCTCTTTTCTTGATTTGCCCAGCCCTTACTGTTAGAAAGAGAAGTTCACCTTGCTCTTTCCAATACTTTCCCGTTTATTTAAGCACAAACAGGGAATCGTCCAGCCCGGTGTTGAAGACAATTTCGCTGATGGTCATCTTCATCTGCTCTATACCTGATTGTAATGCAGTTATAGAGAAAGGAGCTATGATTTTGCCCACTTTTCGGTAATCTGAGAAAATGGTTTCGGTTTCCACTTCGGTTCCGGTAGCTCCCAGGGATTTGCCTTTTTGCTTGTAAATAAGGTAGGTAGCAGCATCAAGATAGATGGTGACCAGGTCACCATCCTGGAATTTCTGTTCCAGCACCAGGTATTTCTTACCGTCAATGGTTTCTTCGCCTTTATACGCATAGGTGATGCCATATTTTTCTGGGTGAAGAGTGGCATCATTGCCCAGAGCCTGCCGTCTGAAAGTTTTGGCCTGGTCGGCTGGGAGTTCTATGATTTCACCGCTCTGAGGGTTAGTCATCATGGCTTTTTGGCCATCATAAACCTGGACCATGTTCATGCCCATTATTTCCATTTCCATACGAAATTTGTCAGGTTCTTTCTGGTATATGGTAAAGGGTGCATTCATACCATACTGGATGATTTCCATATTTCCAGTCATTCTTGTATCTTTGATTTCAGCCAGGGCTTCTCTACCGCCTAAAGCCTGGATCATTTTTTCCAGGATCTCCTTTTCTGCCTGGGCTCGGACTGGAAGCTGAAAAAGAACGGACAGGAAAATAATCAACATTATCCCCGTTAAAATTTTTCTTTTCATTTTTTCCTCCCATAACAGA
>JBBIRN010000260.1:0-1651 GCA_037441785.1 Candidatus Aminicenantota bacterium
TGGATGTTCATGACCAGAAATTGCTGAAATCACCACAATTTTTAAGGATGAGCCGGAAAGAATTCTTTCAGGTTAGGACATGGTATCCAGTCTAAGGGGAGTATCTGGAAGCGGCGGGGTGGACAGCCAGCCTTCGGGATTGAGGTTGAGCCGGCCAGAAGCCAAGGAGTCAAAAAAAGTAATATCTGCTGTTTTATTTGAACCGCCTGAATTTTCACTGACCGGGGAAAAGGACTTATTATCGGCTCGGGCCCTGGTTTCCGTTGACAACCACAGGCGGCCAAGAGAAAATAAACAGAGCAAAGTATTAAGAATTCGCCAAGCTGCCTGACTACGGCAGAAAAGGTTGACGAGCATGAAAATAGAAAAGAACATAGCGACAGAAATTCTCCCCAGAAAAAAAGTCCAGTTGCTTATTTTCCTCCTGTGCCTTCAGTTCGTCAGCCTCGCTTATCCTCAAGCCAAACCCAGCCTCACACCAGAAGACGTTCTGCGGCAGCTGGAATCCAGGATGAAGGCCATAACCTCCCTGCAGGCTGAATTCAAGCAGTTCTACTATTCCAGCGCCAGCCCTGAACCTCTCACCGGGCAGGGTAAATTTTACCTGCGAAAGCCAGACCGGATGCGCTGGGAATACGAAGCGCCGGAGAAGCAAATTTTC
This sequence comes from Candidatus Aminicenantota bacterium, assembly GCA_037441785.1. Lineage (GTDB taxonomy): Bacteria > Acidobacteriota > Aminicenantia > Aminicenantales > Saccharicenantaceae > Saccharicenans. Next base: position 662 of record JBBIRN010000260.1, read on the forward strand.
CTTTACCAGCGGGGTCAATTCTGGCTTTATTTTCCCGAGGACAAGCAATTGATTAAAAACGCCGTGGATTCTCCCGGCCACGAGTCTGAAATTCTCAGCCTGATTTCAGGAACTTATTCTATTACCGAGCGTTATTCCCCCAGTTTTAATCCTTTCCCTTCTGACCGCCAGGACGTCTACCAGTTAAAGCTAACCCCTAAAGAAGAAGGGGAATTCCGCTATCTCCTCCTGGAGATAGACCGAAAAACCTGGCTGATCACCAAAGCCGTCTTCTTTGACCAGGCCGGAAACAAGCTGGAATACTGGTTCACCCGTCTGAAAACTAACCTGCCGCTGCCTGATAAACTTTTTGAGCTGAAAGTGCCCCCCGATGGCGAAATTATTGAATCTTCAGGCCCCAAAAAACCCGGGGGCCAGGCGGGCTAAACTTTACAGCCAGTTTTTCGTATGGATAAACAGAAAGCGAAGATGACGGAGAATGAGGACAGAGTTTACGTCCGCCGCTGCCTCCAGGGAGAGAGGCAGGCTTTTGAGTTTATCGTGCGCAAGTACCAGTCTTCGCTGGCCAATTATTTTTTCAGGATGATACAGGAGAGAGAATTGAGCCTGGAAATGACGCAGGAAGTTTTTCTCAGGGCCTACGCCAGCCTACATACCTATAAAGAGGATTTTCAGTTTTCCACCTGGCTCTTCCGCATCGCTTCCAACCTGTTGATTGATTACTGGCGGAAGAAGAAACTCCCCCTGGTTTTTCTTGACGCCCAGGAAGAGGATGAACAGCCTGCCCCGGTGCAGCTTCCTGACCACGAGCCCTCAGTGGCGGAACAGTATGAAAGAAAAATGACCATGGAAGCCATCACCCGGGCGGTGGCCCGGCTCCCGGAGAACCTGCGGGAACTTTTCACCTTAAGGCACATAAACGATTTTTCTTACGAGGAAATCGCCAAGATGAAAAATTTGCCGGTAGGCACGGTTAAAAACCGGGTCTTT
>JBBIRN010000260.1:1661-3240 GCA_037441785.1 Candidatus Aminicenantota bacterium
AAAGAATTACTCCGGCAATTACTGGAGGAAGCATGAGCTGCCTCAAGTGGAATGAAATTTACGACTACCTGGAAAACGAATTGAGCCCGGAAGAAAGAGACCGGGTAGAAAAACACCTGCAATCCTGCTCCCGCTGCCAGCAAGCCCTGGGCGAAAGACAGGCGTTGCTGGCAGGGGTTAACCGCCTACCGCGTCTAGAACCACCAGAGGAGTTTACCTCCCAGGTAATGGCTAAACTACCAGACCTCAGCCCCAAAAAAACCTGGCTGGTCTTTCTGTCTGGCGGCCTTTACTTTCTTTTCAGCCTTTTGCTCGTCTTCTTGATAATGGCTGGCCAGTTAAACGCTCTGACCTGGACCTGGGAAGTGTTTAAGCACATTTTCGGGGTGGCCTGGAAACTCAGCCGTCTGCTTGTCCTGGGCTTTAAGTATCTTGAAGCGCTGGCTAAATCCTTCAGCCTGGCCGGGAAAATTATCGTCAATTCTCTGACTGACCTCTTTAACCCCACCCTGGCTCTGGGCCTTTCTGCCCTGGGTGTTTTTATCTCTTTAGCTCTGGCCTTCTGGCTTTTCAAATACATAAAAATCTCCGAAAGGAGCTAAAAGATGAAAGTCAAAAGTAATACTGTTTTAATATTCGTAACACTAATTGTCCTGCTTCTAAGCCTGAGCACACTGTTGCCTGCGGCCTGGCGGAAGAAGTCTGCCCAGGACACTCCTCAATTTCACCAAGAAATAACGGTGGCCGCCGGAGAAACAGAGAAGAACATCCTGACCTTTCACAGCCGGGTCCAGGTGGACGGTCGGGTAGAAGAAAACGTTGTGGTCTTTGGTGGCGAAATCATCATCAACGGAGAAGTCGGGCAATCTGTGGTTGGCCTTGGCAGCCGGGTGAAGATCAAATCCACCGCCGTGGTCAATCAGGATGTGGTCGTACTCGGGGGCACGCTGGAGAAAGAGCCGGGCTGTGTGGTTAAGGGAGATACTATCTTTTTCCCGACCGGAAGCAAGCTGACCGCTGAGATCTTCAAGAAGGGTATCTTTTTCCCGCTGGGCACTGTAATCCTGGCTCTGAAACTAATTTCTCTGTTTTTTGGCCTCCTGCTCACTATCTTCGTGGCTGGACTTTTCCCCAGACAGGTCCACCTGGCGGCCGGCCGGATTCAGAGCGATTTCTGGCCTGTGCTCGGCACCGGTGTTTTGACCCTGGTTCTTTTCCTGGGACTTATAGCCGTTTCTGTGCTGCTGATGTTTATTCTGATCGGCTTCCCGCTCTTTTTTGTCCTGCTCTCCCTGGGCCTGATCATCAAGATTTTCGGCGGAACAGCCTTCTCCTACTTTTTTGGTCAGTCATTCCTGCGCGCTCTGGGAGTTCAAAAGATGCCTCATATCATCTGGACCTCAATCATCGGTCTGGTACTGGCCACCTTTTTCGGTTTGATTCCTATGATTGGTTTTCTTTTTTCTCTGGTAGTTAGCTTTATAAGCTGGGGTGTGGCCATCAGAACCAGGTTTGGCACTACAGACAACTGGTTTAAGCACCAGAGCTAAGCAAATTTTCCCGCCCTCCTCAGACACAG
>JBBIRN010000261.1:0-3224 GCA_037441785.1 Candidatus Aminicenantota bacterium
AAATGGGTGGAAAAAAAATTGGCGGAGATGGAACAAAGACGGCAAAAGATTAAGCCCAAAAGCTTTGTGGCCGGAGAAAATTTTCTGTACCTGGGTCAGGAATTCCCTCTGATTTTAAGACCTCAGCCAAAACCTTCCCTGGCTTTTAACGGCCGGGCCTTTATCCTGTCTGCAGATTATCAGAGCAGAGGGAAGGAATTGTTTGAGAAGCTCTACCGCAAGATGGCCAGAGCCTACCTCAGCCGGCGACTTGGGCAACTGGCCAGACTGAACGGGTTTAAGTTTAAAAAATTCCGCCTGTCTTCAGCCCGCACCCGTTGGGGTTCCTGCTCGGCCAGGGGAACAATCAGTTTGAGCTGGCGTCTGATCATGGCTCCGCCGGAAATTATAGATTACGTGATACTTCACGAGCTCGTCCATCTTAAAGAAAAGAATCATTCCCGGTCTTTCTGGAATTTGCTTTCCCGCTACGTCCCGGATTACCGGATTAAAAGAAGATGGCTGAAGGACAATGGCTTCCAGTTAGGTGTGTTTTAAATAAAGCCAGGGAAATTAAGTTCAACGCCACCCCGCTCCTGCTCTTATCGGCAGATAAGATTTTAGCCAGAGAATATTTAGAAAATATTTTCAGGGCCCCTGGTCAGAACCTGAAGCCCAGCCCGCCGTTGAGCCTCAGGCCGCCGATGTCCACTCCTACGTCATAAGGTTTGACCTTAATCTGGCTGTAGCGAACCTCAGCGGATATAAATAGCTTGCTAATGGGAAAGATTTTCAAGCCGCCGCCAAACACCAGCCCGCCCTGAGTGCCTTTTACCGGGTAATCCTGTAGATATTCGCTGTTAATTTTTTGGTTGTAGGAATAAAGACCAAATCCGGCTTTAAGGTAAGGAGCGATGGGACCTAATTTAAATTCGTAGCCCAGGAAAAATTCCGGACCGGATACAGAAAGAGAAGCAGGTTCCTGGTAAAGTCCGATTAAGCCATTTCTCTTAAAACCAGCTTCAAAAGCTACCCCGACGAGCAAGCCGCGCCAGTTCAAGCTTAAGGAAGGATAGAAATTAGTTCCGTTGTGGTAAACCTCTTTCAGGTCAGCGTTGTTCACGGTTCTCAAGCCAAAAGTACAGCTGAGGTCAAAGCCTGGTCTGTCGGAAGCCAACAGAGGATAACTTATCAGAATAAAAGCAGACAGAATCAGTAAAGTTATGATGGTATGATTTTTATTCATTTTTTACCTCATCCATTAATTTTTATCAGACAGGTTTTGGCTGACTGTTTTGCCGCGGTAGGGTTTGGGCAGGCTCTCTTTAAGCGCAGTTGAGGAGCCGCTGAGAAGCACGGCCGGGTCACTTTCGCGATTGTAGGCATCCACAGCTGTTACCTGATAAGAATAGTCAGCCGGGTTGCGCAGGGCCCGGTCATCATAACTGAACTGGTTGGGCCCGACCGTGGCTATTAAATTGAACATACTGTCAGTTTTCCCCTTTCGGTATATTCTGTGGGCAGTGAGCGGGATAGTGTTGGCCGGGTTAGCGGACCAGGTCAGGTGGTTGATTTTTTCCTTGAAGAAAATGAGGTTATTTTCCAGACGGGTTAGGTTCAGGTTCAGAGGTGGGTAGAGGGGGTCAAGCCCGGCATAGGCTTTCAGGCATACCTCCCAGCCCTGACCATCTCCGTCAGTGTCGTAAGCACCGAAATCAAGCCAGCTGCTACCGTTGCTGCTGATGAAACTCCGCCCTGGTGCAGAAACGGCGTTAGAACTGTAGCCGGCGTAGCGACCTTCTGCACAAATCTGGTAATTTGTGCCAGGAGTAGTAAGCTTCAGGACAACAGAGAAATACTGACCGGATGTTACCGGCACAGCTTGATCCAGGACGATGGTATAAAAACCGGGTAAAGAAAGGGAACCGGATTTGCTTGAGGCTAAGGTCCCAGAACGCGGCTGACCTGGCACCACGTTTTTGTAAACATAGATTTCGTAGCTGGCATTTAGACCTGGATTGTAAAAGCCCACGGCCTTAACAGGGAGATTTTCCGTGGCCTGGAAAATGTTGGCCATCCAGCCCGTTTCCTGGCCATAACCCCAGGTAGAGACCCAGCCCAGCGTGTCGTACTGGTAGATGGTCTGGTAGTTACTGACATTTTCACCTTTTATGACCGCGCTGGAGCCCCTAGCGAAATAAGCATCATAGTAAGAGACATAAAAATAGCCTGATTCGCCCCAGCTTCCGCCCCAGCTATTTCTGACGATGAAGGCGCCATTGCCCGGAGGTGTGTTGTTGAACTTACTGGCGTCAAAGTTATCATTCCAGCCGACGATAGCCACGGCGTGTCCTCCATCTGCGGTTCCTGTGTTGTAATAAGTTTTGTAGGTGGGGTTATAAAAGCTGCTCACCCAGTACATGGTGGTGTAAACGGCCCCGTAGGTCATGACCATCTGCTTGATGAGGTCGTTATCCAACGAGTCGGACCGGCCGGGTATCAGGATAGATTCCTGAACATGTTTTACTGCCTGTGGTTCAGCATGGAGGTAAGGGTCGTCGCTTTCATTTACCGGGCCAGCCCAGCGGGTCAGGTAAGCTATGGCCATGGTCCAGTTTCCGCCATCGCAAGGTCCGTAATCAAAGCCATGTTTATCAATCAGATTCTCCTCAGAAAAATCTTTGATCTCGTTGGGCATGAGATAAGATTCAAGCGAACCGTAGGTGGCAAAAGCCCAGCAAGAACCGCAGGCTCCCTGGTTTTTTATGGGGGTTAGTTTATTCTGAGTTCTCAGGTCATAAGCGGGTGGAAGAGCTTTCAGACGGAGAGGTTGTTTAAAGGCAAGGTAGAAGAAATTATGAATATCGGGTATCCAGCCCAGAGGATAGCCTTCGGCCGTGTACCTGATCTGGGTAAACTGCTTGTTCTGGTAGTCAAGGAAGGCTTTGCTAACAGGAGCCATGGTCGGCAGTTTTGTTTCGTCTGAGGTCAGATTGGTATAAGCCATAAATAAGAAAGCCAGCAGAAGAGAGGTCAGGATTAGAGTCTTGAGGACAGGCGTCCTCCGCTGGATATTCTTTTTTCGGAGACAAAGCCTGGATTTCATAACGCCTCCTTTGCCATTTTTTTGCTGGATTAATTTTAAAATTTATTTTTTTGCTGTTCAAGAAAAAATTGGCTCATTCGTAAAAATGGTGACCTTTACAGCATTTTTTAATTCTTTGTTTTTTTTTTTTTTTAAATTT
>JBBIRN010000262.1:0-2659 GCA_037441785.1 Candidatus Aminicenantota bacterium
GAGATATTCCCCGTCTCCTCGTAAGCCCTGACGATAGCCTTCCTGGCCAGAAGCGATGCACTCTTGCCAAGTTCATAGTAAGTAGGGTATATATTTTCTGTCACTGGGACTTCCTCCTCCTTTCGTTTAAGATTTTCAACAAAATATTTAAGGGGGGAAGCCCTGCTTTTTCAAGCACTAACCTAATAAATCTTCCCGCTTCTTCTAACCCAATTCCAACCGCCGGACTGCCACCCCGCCGCGTCCAGATACTCCCCTTAGACTGGATACCATGTCTTAACCTGAAAGAATTTTCTTCTTGACAAAAGCCCGGGGAATGGTTAACTTAAAATCAGTGGCTTTCAAAAGAGCCGTTTGTCCAAGCTTTCTTTCCCCAAAGATAGATTGTTCTAAAATTTTTAGCTGTTCATTTTTTTATGCTTTTGCTCTCAAGCCATCAGCTATAAAACTCAAAAACCTTAAAAAGGAGGTCCCATGAAATTTAACAGCTCTTCTCAAGTGGAAATGCTGGCAAAAATCAAAACCCATCCTTATCAGGCGACCAGTTTTTACCTGAACACGGATAAAGGCCAGCAATCGCTCAAAGCCATCAACGCCGCCTACAAGGCTTTGGTCAACCAGGCACGGATGGCACTGGAGAAGGCTGAACTTAACAAAGAACAAAAAAAGTCTCTCCTGGACGACCTGGAAAAGATTTCCCAATTTTGTGCTCTCAAATTGAATTCCTGGAAAGCCCCGGGCCTGGCCCTCTTCAGCTGCTCAGGTCAGAATTTCTGGCAGGAGCTGGAATTACCCCATGGCCCAAGAAACCGGATTGTCCAGGACTTTGATTTTTACACCAGGCCGCTGGCGGCCATTTTAGAAAAATACAAAAAGACCTGCGTTTTCCTGCTAAACAGGAAAAATGCTGTCTGGTATGAAGTCTTTCTTGGTGAAATTAAACTTCTGGATACTCTGGAAAGCAAAGTTCCCAAGCAGGTTAAAGAAGGTGGCTTTGAAGGTAATGAAGCCAAGAAAATAGAAAGGCACGTAGAAGCCATGCTTCTGGAACATTTCAAGAAAGCGGCCAACCGCACGTTTGAAATTTTGAAGCAGAATAATTTTAACTGGCTGCTGGTCGGCTGCGACGACCAGTATTATCCTAAACTTGAGGAACATTTTCACACCTATATCCGGAACAAGCTGGCTGGACGGATCAAAGCCCGGCCGGAAACAGAACCTTCCAAAATCTTGAAAGAATGCCTGGAAATTGAAGATAAGCTGAAGAAAAAAGAAGAGGAAGAACTGGTTAAAAAATTTGTTTCCGAGCTGGAAAGCGGAGGAAGAGCAGTTTCCGGACTGGCTGATACACTCCGCCGGCTTAATTCTTTTGAAGTCCAGTCTATCCTGGTTACCCATAACTTTTCCAAACCCGGGAAGGTCTGTCCAGGTTGCCACCGGTTGTTCTTAAATGAAGAAGAATGCCCGAACTGCCGGATAAAAACCGAAGAAGCAGCTGATGTGGTAGACGAGGCGCTGGAACTGGCCATGAGCCGCAATATACCCGTTTATCAGATTACTCCGCCTTCGCGTCTTGACCACTACGGCAACATCGGCGCCTTTCTCAAGTTCAAGCCCAAAGAATGAGAGGGCTTAACTCTATTTCTTTTTCTGGCTTTTCTTCATCGGAAAAGTAAATTTTTCGCCCCTGACCCATTTGCCAGCCGTGCGCTCTGCCACCATCATCTCACCACTCCGCCGGCCAGTCTTGATGTTCACCACCAGAAATTCACCGGGGTCCGGGTCGTTATTCAGCGTACCCGCACACCAAGTCTTGATGCCATTCCAGCTAAAGGCCTGGGAAACATGCGAATGGCCCCAGAAAATAGCTACCACATTGTAAGGCTCAATGGCGTTTAGAAAAGCATTTCTCTCTCTTTCGGTCCAGAAGGTTTCACTCCAGGAATCAAAACCGTAATGCTGGAAGATAATCACCGGCCGGTCAGGACCGCCCACGTTTCTTCGCAGGTCTTCAATCAGAAAGTCCAGGCTGTATTTCGGATAGCGGGCATCGCTGGAAACCCGGCGGTGCCAGTAATTCAGCAATTCTTCGCCGGCTCTTCCGGGATAGAGGTTAAGATGGACAAAATGCACCTTGCCCCAATCCCAGGAATAATGCAGGCCATCTGCCGAAAGGCTGCGAATAAAGGGGCGTAACTTATTCCGGTTTTTTAGATTATTTCGGACCAGGCCGTTGGAAGGCCCGTCGTTTTCCCCAAACCCTTCATAAACCGGGAAGGCTAAGAGGCCTTCCCCCTTTAAACCAAAATCCTCTACGTATTCCTGCCAGGTGGAAAGAACATCCGGCGCTTCACCATCATCCATGATGTCACCAAGAATAATCACACCCCGCGGGGTATGAATCTTTCCTTTTAAGCCAAAATCTTCCGGATACAGTTGACCGGGCATGGAGTTCATCTCACGCACCATCAGCTGGTTGATTTCTCTGGCTTTCAGGCTGCCGCCATAATGGGGGTCCGCAGCCACGAAGAAAGTCAGGTCCTCGTCAGCTGGATTATCCTGAATCCGAAAACTCCAGGTTTCTCCCTTAATGGTCTTCCCTCGTGCCGTTTTGGTATCAACCCTCCAGAAAAACGGCTGACCGTAGGAAGCCTCCTTT
>JBBIRN010000262.1:2669-3217 GCA_037441785.1 Candidatus Aminicenantota bacterium
AAGAAAAAGCTCATCTCCGGCCGTAGGTCTTTCACCAGCGGCTTACTTTTTTCCAGTTTCTTGGGGTCCGGGCTGAAAAAAACATCCTGGGAGACCGCCCACTTACCTGGTGTCCAGCGCACCCGTTTAATCTCGCGGCTGACGCTGCCGTGCAGGTGGTGCGGTTCGGGGTTCCGGGCTTTTCCCTCATCCACTTTGAAGCTCATGATGACACCTGGCTGGAGCAATTTTTTCTGGGCGTCCAGCTGGTCCACGCGCCAGAAATAAACCTGACCCGGTTCCAGAGCCGTTATCTCGTAGTAATTGGTCCCTGCCGGGAGAGTGGCCTTCAAGGCTTTTTTCTCCGCCCTCTCTACCTCTTCTCTTTTTCCGGAAAAATAAACCTGGTAAGAAGCGGTCCGGTCATCTCCTTTCTCCCATTTCAAGGAAAGGCTCAGTTCCTCAACATTCTGGTTGTCTGCGGGAAATACAGGTATGGCTTCGCGGTGTCCGGCCGCCTGCCAGACTTCCTTGGCCGTCAGGGCTGTATCAATAACTTCCAGAGAAGC
>JBBIRN010000263.1:0-3194 GCA_037441785.1 Candidatus Aminicenantota bacterium
CCAACAAGGCAGTTTATAACGTGTTTGGTTATGAGCCTGATGAGTTTATCGGGACCAAATTTATAAATTATCTGGCGGAAAAAGACCGACAAAAGATTATGGAACTTTATAGTTGTCGAGACGACGCCTTCTTATTCGTGCCAAAGTTAGAATTCAGCGTTATCAATAAACAGGGACAGCTGATTGAGGTTGAAATGCAGATAAAAAGGCTGGAATACATGGGAATTTTCATCGAGCTGGCTATAATGATTGACATTTCGGAAAGAAAGAAGAATGAAGATAAGCTTAAAAGAGCCCTGGCTGCCATTCGGGGAGCCTTTGGTGCCACGATAAATGTTTTAGATAATTAGTTGAGATAAAAGACCCATACACCAGCGGACACCAGAAGAGAGTGGCCAGGATATCCAGGCATATAGCCCAGGAGATGGGACTTCCCGCAGATAAAATCGACGGCTTGAGGTTAGCCGCTGAACTCCATGATATTGGGAAAGTACTGGTACCAACCGAAATTCTAAATAAATCAGGCAGCCTGACGGATTATGAGTGGGCTATAATTAAGAACCATGCTCAACTTGGATATGACTTGTTAAAGGATATGGATTTACCATGGCCTGTAGCGGAGATTGTTTATCAACATCATGAACGACTAGATGGTTCAGGCTATCCCCGGGGCCTTTATGGCGAAGAAATTATACCGGAAGCCAGGATATTAGAAGTGGCTGATGTTTTTGAGGCCATGATTTCTTTTCGGCCCTATCGGCCAGCTCGTTCTGTAGAAGAAGCCTTAATTGAACTGGAAAAACAACATCTTTATGACCGAAATGTGGTTAAGGTTCTTAAAAAATTGTTAAAAGAAAATCGTCTGCTGGAATATAAATGATTTTATTACCGGTTTAAGCATACTTAAAAAATTATCATCAAAAGGCGACGAAGACGGGATGGAGTTTGCGCAGAACCGAGCGCTGGATTTTAAGGATTTCTTCAATACCTTTGTCAGCCAGTTTAAGCAACCGGGCCAGCTCGGTGCGGGAGAAGGCTACCTTTTCGCCGGTTGCCTGGACCTCCACTAACTGCCCGTTATCAATCTGGACCACGTTCATGTCCACCTCAGCCTGAGAATCTTCCAGGTAATCAAGGTCCAGCAGCTGTTCCCGCTGCACTATACCAACGCTGACGGCAGCCACCAGATGCTTCAGGGGGAAAGTGTCAATCAGACCTTTTTCCAGCATGTTTTTGAGGCAAATGGCCAGAGCCACACAGCCGGCGTTAACGGAGACGGTGCGGGTGCCACCGTCTGCCTGGATGACGTCGCAATCAATGATGATAGTCCTTTCACCCAGCAGGCTCAGGTCGGTGCTGGCTCTAAGGGCCCGGCCTATCAGGCGCTGAATTTCCTGCGTCCGGCCAGAGATTTTGCCCGCCGTCCGCTCTCGGGGGGTGCGTTTTTCGGTGGAGCGGGGCAGCATGGAGTACTCAGCCGTGATCCAGCCTGAACCTGTGCCTTTGAGAAACTGGGGCACTTTGTCTTCCACTGTGGCGGAGGCCACCACTTTAGTTTTGCCCATTTCTATGTAAGCGGAACCTTCAGCATATTCTAAATAATCAGGCTTTATGATTACCGGCCGGAGTTCGTCCTTCCTGCGGCCCGAGGGCCGAACAAACCCGGTCTTTTCTTCTTTTTTGCTTGTTTTGCTGCTCATCACCTCTCCAGAAAAATAAATACTCAAGCTGAATTAATAATAGGGGATATAAATTTTTTTTGCAAACCTTAAAACCGGGCCAAACTTTTTGCGACCCCTTAGTTCATCGCCATTTTTTTATTTTGCCTGCGGCTCAGGTCAGCCAGCCCTAAAAACTCAACACGATGGTCGTGGTGAAAAAGGTGTCTACTTTCTGACGCGGAATGCTAACAAACTGGCCGGTTTCGGTATAATCATAATTAAGGAGGGGAACCTTTAAATCAGGTGGCCGGTGCGTGCGGGTAATCTTCAGGCTGGTTTTCAGCGCTAGCGACTTGCTCAACGGGGCAGTCAGGTTGTTGGTCCAGTCATACCGCCAGTCACTCGGATGAGCCAGGTTGTCATCAAAGATGAAACCCGTGCCAAAAAAGGCGTTGTCAAAAAGCTTCTGGTCCCAAGTGAAAGTGTAACGAAAACCAAGGAAAGAATTAAGGTCCTGGCCGGTGTATTTTCTGATGGTGAAGCTTACACCAGCGCTGGTGTTGATTTTCTGCCTTTCGTTGTTGGCTAAATTCAAGCCAGCGCCAGCCGTCCACAGGGCCCGGCCTTCAACACCGGAGAATTTATTCCGGTCCCAGACAAAAGCAGCGTTGGTTACCAGACGGCCAGTTACTTTGTGGTCATACTGTCCTGAGATCAGATAATTCTCGGCTGTTAGCCGCCTGGTTTTTTCTTCCTCTATTGTAAAATTATCAGGCGTGCCGACCGCTTTTTTAGTTATGGAAGTGGAGTGAGCCCTTAAAAAATAAGTTTTTACCGTGTAAGTGTCTTTGACGTTAGGAGTGAGAATCAAAGTGTTGCCCAGGCTGAAGGACGAGCTGATGGTATTTCCGCCGGTTACCACGTAACTTAGTTCTATGGTCTTTTTCCAGGGCAGCAAAAATTCTTTGATGGTTTTCTTTTTTTCTTTTGCTTCCGCCTTGTTTTCCTGGCCGGCCTTTTCTGGCTCTTCTTTTTTGGTCTGGTCCTTGAGGGCCTGATTTTCCTGATTTGTTTGTGCCTGCGTTTCTGTCTTAGTTTTTTCTTCTGTCTGTTCCTTTTTCTCTGTTTGCTTTACTTCCTGGTTTTTAACTTCCTGGTTCTCCTGGCCGGCATAACTCAGGCAGGCTGACTCCGGGTAGGGGTCAGAAACTTCAGGGGCGGTAGCCGGGTCATTTATACGGGCAAACCCAGGCAGGCGGCTGGCTTCAGCCAGAGCCGGGCTAAAAATAATTAGCAGCCAAAGGCTCAAAAGCAGAAGTGAAGTTAACTGTGCACCAGGTTTAAATACCAACTTGTTTTTCATATGGCAACCTCATTTTCCCGGGGTCTCGGGTTAAGAGCTCTGTTTTTACCGGGTTAAAGTTTACGGTTTGTAATCAAACTGGTTAGTGTTTAAAACGTTTTCAGAGTCCAAAAAGTTTCTGAGTAAGATAATCAAGATAATATAAAATCAGAGATAGTCAATAGAAACGA
>JBBIRN010000264.1:0-3174 GCA_037441785.1 Candidatus Aminicenantota bacterium
AGAAATAATTTCTTCCGGTTTCACGGGCTGGTCATAGTTTAGGTTGACATTCAGAGGGTAAATATTTAGAGCCAGAAGCGGAGCCACTTCAGGCAGAAGGTCACGGCCTTTTATCTGGACGGAAGGATATTCCAGGGCTGTGGCCAGGCTCCATTCGGTCTGTTTTTCATAAAAACAGCTAGTCGCTCTGAGGTAGGGCAAGGGCTTGCCGGAAAAAACATTTTCCGAATCTTCGGTCATCCCGCCGCAGGTACTGGTGTACAGGGCATCAATCAGCTCTCCCCGATAAACGATGACTTCACCCGCTGTCTCTTCCACCGCCCGGTTACTCAAAGGATGCTCAACGGACATACCTCCATAAACCTGAGAACTCTGGGTATCGGTCAGGTCAAAATCCAGCTGCTGGTTGCGGGCAATGTTTTTCAGGGCATAAGTTCTGGCCGCCACCGCTTGAGCCTTGAGTGCTTCCAGGGAATTAAAAGTCACGGGTGAAAGTTCCAGGGGCACCACCCCCTTTAAATAATCTTCCAGGTTAAGAATGTTCACCAGTGACAGCCCCTGACCATTTCTTTTCAAGACAAAAATTCCCCGGTATGGCTTATTATCAAGGCTCAAATAACTCTGCTGTGAACCAGGGATAAAATAAACATCACTTTCGCCGCTGAGAGTAACCAGCCGGTGGTCAATTTGAAGTATCAACTGCCCGGGTTCAGGGAAGCTGACCGTTTCTCTCTGAATCCATATATCTTTGAGCCCTGTTTTTTCCAGTTCATGGATGAAAGATAGCGCCTGACCACGGGTGAGGAATTCGCCGTATTTAATCAGATAAAAATTGCCAGCACCGAGGTTCTTTTCTTCCAGGGTAACGGGCCCGGCCAATTTTCCCTGCAGGTCACTGGCCAGAACTTCAGCTTCAGACCGGCTCTGAACCTGAGCTAAAATCAAGGTGAATTTTTCGGTCAGGATTTCTTTCTGGACTTTTACCATCACCTCGCTGGCTTCCTCTGCCAGCAAGCGGTAGCCACGGCCAATTTCGTAAATATTCATGCCTGAAGAAGAAGTAATAGAAGCCTGCTTCAGGTTGCTTAAAAGCCCAACTCTGACGACTGGCCTGGGGATAAGATAACCATGGAAAAATTGATTTTCCCGGCCAAATTCCGGCGGACTGGCTACCAGGAAAAAAAGAGCCAGAAATATACCAGCAAAATATTTTATGGTTCTCATTTGTCCATACTTGAAGCTAAAATTTATTCCTGGTTATAAAGTTGCCAGAATAGAGGAGATAGAAGGGGGTTCGGATGTTAATTGGTCTGATTCAATCACTGAGTTTACCTCAATATATAGTATTAATTTATAAACAACCCATTAAGTTGTGTTCCCTTGGCTGAATACAATTTACCCCAACCCCTAGAAAATGTCAAGGTCCGAAAGCCGGGTGGTCTGGCCGACAAGGCTAACCCGGACGGTCGTTAGCCGCCTGGCTGATTAAGCCTTCTTCCTTTTATTTATCTAATTAAGCGGCCAGCCTTCAGTGTTACAAATTTCATAAATCGTAACACCTTAAGGTTCAGGGGTGAAAATTATGGCTGCCCCACCACCCGGCGCCAGAGAAAGCTTTAAAGACTGGCCCGGGGTAACCCGGAGGCTAGAGCGCAGATAATCGCTGGCCCAACGGCTGGCGTTGACCCCATCCTGCCAGATTTCTGCTTTCCAATTTCGGCCGGGCTCCAGAAAATCCAGCTTGACCTCCAGCTCCCGAGCGGTCCAGTCGGTCATGGCTCCCAGGTACCATTTGTTACCGTTTTTCCGGGCCACCACCACATAATCACCTATCCTGGCTTCCAGGACTCTGGTTTCATCCCAGACCGTGGGTACCTGACTCAGATAATCCATCATGTCCGGTTCTCTAAGGTAGACTGAGGGAGAATCACACAGCATTTGCAGAGGTGATTCATAAACCACGTACATGGCCAGCTGATGACACCTGGTGCCCTGGCTCATGGGCTGGTCAAAGACCGGTCGGAATTGTTTTTCCTGGGCGTTGCGCATGGCTCCGGGAGTAAAATCCATCGGCCCGGCCAGCATGCGGATAAAAGGCAGCAACAGGTCATGTTCGGGAGTCACGGTGTTTGTCCACTTGCTGTACTCCAGGCCCATGACGCCTTCTTTGGTCAGGATGTTGGGGAAAGCCCGGCGCAGGCCTACTGGTTTGTGGGCTCCATGGAAATCTACTATTAATTTTCTTCTGGCGGCCGCGGCCGCGCATCTCCGGTAAAAATTGACCATTTTCTGGTCGTCACGGTCCATAAAGTCCACTTTTATTCCCTTGACTCCCAGGCGCTGAAAATAATCCAGGGCCGCCTCCATCTGCCGGTCAAGCGTGTACCAGACACACCAGAGAATCAATCCCACGTTTTTCTGCTGCCCGTACTTTACCAGTTCTTCCAGGTTTATCTCTGGGTTGATCTTAAACAGGTCAGCCGGGTCTGACCAGCCTTCATCTAAGATGATGTACTCAATCCCGTACCTGGAAGCAAAATCAATGTAATACTTATAAGTGTCAGTGTTGAGGCCCGACTTGAAGTTAACGCCAAAAATATTATTAGCATTCCACCAGTCCCAGGCTACCCGACCAGGTTTTATCCAGGAAGTATCCTTCAGTTCCAGAGGCGGAGAAAGCCGGTAAACAATATCAGTAGCTATCAAATCAGCATCCTTTTCAGCGATGACCAACAAGCGCCAGGGAAATTCCCGGCCACCTTTTGTTTCCGCCAGGTAATCTGCGGCCGTGACCACTTCCAGTTCCCGGTCGCTTTTTTCCCGCAACTTTTCTTCCAGCGGAAAAGGAGCAAAATACCCCACCAGGCCCGGTTGTCCCTGATGGCTGGCTTTAAGAAACATCCCGGGATAATCATCCACCGCCACATCCGTGATGGCAACTTTTGGACCTCCAGTTATATCCACCACTACTGGAGCAAAACCAAAACGCTCTGGTCCGATGTCTTTCAAAGGCAAATAAGTGTAATTGCTCTCAAAAGAAGTATGCAGACTCCGGGTGAAGGGAAAATAAACATAGTAGTTATCAGGAAAATTAAAAGTAGCTTCTTCAGACCTGACTTTAATCGGCACCCGATAGCCAGTATAAAATCTGTAGGCTACACCGTCATTATAGAC